>JBBIVG010000082.1:8669-11584 GCA_037439865.1 Nevskiaceae bacterium | reverse complement strand
CCGCTGGCCTTCCGCGTAGATGGTGTCGAAGGCCAGCGACGACTTGCCCGAACCGGACAGGCCGGTGATCACGATCAGGCGGTCGCGGGGCAGGTCGAGGTCGATCCCCTGCAGGTTGTGGGTTCGGGCACCGCGAATGCGTATGACGTCCATGGCAAGCGTCCGGATTCCGACGGGCGGCGGGCAGCCTGCTAATATAGGCCCAGCCTCAGAGGCAACGCCAATCCGTACCCAGGACAAGACAAGCAAGCCGGCGCTCTCGCCGCAGGAGCGCCGATCCGTCGGTGCGCTCGCCGCGATCTACGCGACGCGCATGCTCGGACTGTTCCTGCTGCTGCCGGTGCTGGCGCTCTATGCGCGGCAGATGCCGGACTACACGCCGGAACTCCTGGGCCTCGCCATGGGTGCCTACGGGCTCACGCAGGCAGTGCTGCAGATCCCGTTCGGCCGCTGGTCTGACCGCTACGGCCGCAAGCCGCTCATCACGATCGGCCTGCTGTTCTACGCCGCCGGATCGCTGCTCGGTGCCGTGGCGCACTCGCTGCTTGCGCTCTTCATCGCGCGAATGGTCCAGGGCGCCGGCGCGGTCTCGGCGTCCGTGACCGCCCTGCTTGCCGACCTGACCCGATCGGAGGTGCGCACCCGGGCGATGGCGTTCGTCGGGATCAGCATCGGCCTGTCGTTCGTGGTGGCGCTCGTGCTCGCGCCGGTGCTCGACGCCGTGATCGGCGTACCGGGCATCTTCCTCGTCATGCTCGCCATGGCGCTGACGGGGCTGGCGCTGCTGTACGTCGCCGTGCCAGTCGAGCCGGAGCGCAGCGGCGGCACCGACAGCCGCGAGCTCTCCGCGATGGCCGACATCGTGACGCGCCCCGCGTTGCGGCCGCTCTACGCCGGCGTCTTCGCGCTGCACTTCATCATGACGGCGACGTTCCTGTCGGTGCCGCAGGTGCTCGCGACCGACCTCGGCATGCCGGTCGCCAGCCACTGGAAGGTGTATCTCGGCGTGTTCGTCGTATCGATCGCGGGCACGGTCCCGCTGATCCTCGCGACCGAGCGCGGCGGGCACGGCAAGCGCGTGTTCGTCGCGGCCGTGGCGCTGGTCGCCTGCGCCCAGTCGCTCCTCGGTCTCGACCACGCGCACCTCTGGCGGGTCATGGCCGCACTGACGCTGTTCTTCGCCGTCTTCAACTACCTCGAGGCGCGGTTGCCGGCGCTGCTCACGCAGGCCGCACCAGGCACCGATCGGGGCGCGGCCCTCGGCATTTTCGCGACGGCCCAGTTCCTGGGCGCATTCCTGGGGGGCGCCGTCGGAGGCGTGCTGCTGGGGCGGTTCGGGCTGACCGGGGTCTTCTGGGGGAGTGCGGTGGTTGCCGCGGCGTGGGCGGCCATCGCTGCCGCCGGCACGATGGGCCCGCCAATTTCGCACGGACGCAGCTGATTCGTCGTTTCCGCCGGGGCAGCCCGGTACCGTAAGATTCGAGTCCATTTCAAGCGGGTAGGTGCCATGGCACGCGGTATCAACAAAGTCATCCTGGTCGGCAATCTCGGCAAGGATCCCGAGACGCGCTACATGCCGAACGGCAAGGCCGTCACCAATTTCAGCATCGCCACCTCGGAGAGCTGGAAGGACAAGCAGACGGGCGAGCAGCGCGAGCAGACCGAGTGGCACAACATCGTCATGTACGACCGCCTCGCTGAGATCGCGGCGGAATACCTGCGCAAGGGTTCGCAGGTCTACGTCGAGGGCCGCATCCGCACGCGCAAGTGGCAGGACAAGGAAGGCCGCGACCGCTACACCACCGAGATCATCGCCAACGAGATGCAGATGCTCGGCAGCCGGGCGGGCGGCGGCGCCGGCACCGAATCGCGCGCCGAGCCGCGGGCTGCGGGCGGCGGCGAACGCAGCGCTCCTGCACCTGCGCCCCGTGACGAAGGCTTCGACGACGACATCCCGTTCTGATGGCACGATCGCACCCACCCTGTCCCGGGTTGCGTTGAGGACGGGAGGATGTGGAAGCCCGTCGTTGCGATCTGTATCGGTGCGAGCCTCGGCGCCCTGCTGCGCTGGTGGCTCGGGTCGCAGCTGAATTCCCTCTTTCCCGCCATCCCGCCCGGCACGCTCGTGGCGAACCTGGTCGGCGGCTACATCATCGGCGTCGCCATCGCGTTCTTCGCGACCTATGCGGCGATTCCGCCGGAGTGGCGGCTGCTGATCGTGACCGGTTTCTGTGGCGGACTCACGACGTTTTCCACGTTCTCGGCGGAACTCGTCACCCTCCTGCAGCAAGGCCGGACGATGTGGGCCGCTGGCGCGGCGGCGCTGCACCTGGTCGGGTCCGTGCTGATGACGTTCGCAGGGATTGGAACCGTGACCTGGCTCAGGAGCTGACACCGGGAGGCGCAGTCATGCAGGGTTCATTCCTCAGGTTCTACGTGCACGAGAGTGATCGCGTCCGCGGGCGCCCTGCCTGGGAATGGCTGCTCGACCAGGCGAACCAGCTCGGGCTGCGCGGCGGGTCTGCGTTCAAGGCGATGGCCGGCTTCGGGCGCCATCACGTGCTGCGCGAGAACACGTTCTTCGAGCTGGCGGGCTCCCTGACGGTCGAGGTCGAGTTCATCGTGGCCGAGGATGAAGCCGAGCAACTCCTGGACCTGGTCCGGCGCGAGAAACTGAAGCTGTTCTACGCGACTATCCCGGCGCAGTTCACGGTTCTCGGCCAGTAGGCGATGAGCGATATGTCAACCATGTCCGTCGTCGACAGAGCGTCCGCAACAACGGTCGTGCCGACCTCCCCGGGCTGGTAAGATCCGGTCACGTCGGCCAGAACCGACACTGTTGACGATCTTCCCGCAGACACCACCGTCTTGAGGCCTCCGGGCCCGGCCCATGCCTCGCGTACACGTCAGGACCT
>JBBIVG010000082.1:0-8621 GCA_037439865.1 Nevskiaceae bacterium | reverse complement strand
GGACGTCCTGCGTGCGTCCGGCGGCTACGAGCCGACCGACGATCCGGCCGAGGCCGACCTCCTGCTGCTCAACACCTGCTCGGTGCGCGAGAAGGCGCAGGAGAAGGTGTTCTCGCTGCTCGGCCAGTGGCGTTTCCTGAAGCAGCAGCGGCCGGCGGTGATCATCGGTGTCGGCGGGTGCGTCGCGAGCCAGGAAGGCGAGGGCATCACGGCGCGGGCGCCGTTCGTGGACCTCGTGTTCGGCCCCCAGACGCTGCACCGGCTGCCCGACATGATCGAGGAGCTGAAGCGCGGCGGCCGCGCGGTCGTCGACGTGAGCTTCCCCGAGATCGAGAAATTCGACCGGTTGCCCGAGCCGCGCGCCGCAGGTGCCGCTGCGTTCGTATCCGTGATGGAAGGCTGCAGCAAGTACTGCACCTTCTGCGTCGTGCCATACACGCGCGGCGAGGAAGTGAGCCGGCCGTTGTCGCAGGTGATGGACGAGGTCCGTGGCCTTGCGCGGCAGGGCGTTCGCGAGGTCACGCTGCTCGGGCAGAACGTCAATGCCTACCGCGGCGACCTGCCGGGCGGTGGCCACGCCGACCTCGCGGCGCTGATCTACTTCGTCGCGGAAGTGCCCGGCATCGAACGCATCCGCTTCACCACGTCGCACCCGCTCGAGTTCCGTGACAGCCTCGTCGAGGCCTACCGCGACGTACCGCAGCTTGCGAGCTACCTGCACCTGCCGGTGCAGAGCGGTTCGGATCGGATCCTCGCGCTCATGAAGCGCGGGCACACGGCCCTCGAGTACAAGCAGAAGATCCGGCGACTGCGCGAGGCGCGGCCCGGCATCAGCCTGTCTTCGGATTTCATCGTGGGGTTCCCCGGCGAGACGGAGCGGGATTTCGAGGCGACCATGGACCTGATCGCCGAAGTCGGGTTCGACCAGAGCTTCAGCTTCATCTACAGCCGCCGCCCGGGCACCCCGGCCGCGTCATTGCCCGACGATGTTCCCCACGAGGTGAAACAGGAGCGCCTGCAGCGTCTCCAGGTCCGCGTCAACGAGCAGGCGCAGGCCATCAGCCGCGCGATGGTGGGCTCCGTGCAGCGCGTGCTGGTCGAGCGCCCCTCACGTCGCGATGCGAGGCAACTCGCCGGCCGCACCGAGAACAGTCGCTGGGTGAATTTCGACGGTCCGCCGACGCTGATCGACCGGTTCGTGGACGTCCTCATCACCGAGGCGCTGCCGAATTCGCTGCGTGGCCGTCTCGCGGCGCCCGAACGGAGCATCGCATGAGCGCGCAGGTCGAGGTGCGCGACATCTCCCTCGAGGGCGCGGACAACGCGCGGCTGGCCAATTTCGCGGGCCCCATGGAACAGAACCTGCGCCACGTCGAGGAACGGCTTGGCGTCGAGGTGCGACGCCGCGGGCACAGCCTGCAGGTGTACGGCGCGCCGGGCACGGTGCAGAACGCGGAGGCGGTCCTGCGCCGCATGTTTGAGCTCTCTGCGGGCGAGGCCATGTCGCCGGACCGGGTCCACCTGTGCGTGCAGGAGCTCGGCTTTCCGGCGGCGGGCGAGGCGCGCGGGTCGACGGAAGAAGTCGTCGTGCAGACGCAGCGTGGCGGCATCCGCGGGCGAGGTGCCAACCAGCGGCAGTATCTCGACAACATCCGTGTCAACGACCTCACGTTCGGCATCGGCCCGGCGGGCACGGGCAAGACCTACCTCGCCGTCGCGAGCGCCGTCGAGGCGTTGCAGGCGGGCGCCGTGCGCCGCATCGTGCTCGTCCGCCCCGCGGTCGAGGCAGGCGAGCGGCTCGGCTTCCTGCCGGGCGACCTGGCGCAGAAAGTCGATCCCTACCTGCGACCCATGTACGACGCGCTGTACGAGATGCTCGGGTTCGACCGCGTCGCACGCAACGTCGAGCGGCAGGTGATCGAGGTCGCGCCGCTCGCGTTCATGCGCGGCCGATCGCTGAACGACTCGTTCATCATCCTCGACGAAGCGCAGAACACGACCGTCGAGCAGATGAAAATGTTCCTGACGCGGCTCGGCTTCGGCTCGAAGGCCGTCGTCACGGGCGACATCACGCAGATCGACCTGCCGCGCCACCAGCGCTCGGGGCTGCGGCACGCGATCGAGGTCCTGCGCGGCGTCGAGGGCGTGGCGTTCACCTTCTTCAACGCGCGCGACGTCGTGCGTCACCCGCTCGTGCAGCGCATCGTGCAGGCGTACGAGCGCGAGTCCGGCGAACCGGGGCCCGACGCTTGAGCACCACGCCGGCCGGCCCGATTTCCGTCGACATGCAGATCGTGGCGAAGCGCCCGTGGGTACCCACGCGCGCGGCCGTCCGTCGTTGGGCGACAGCGGCGCACCGCGCGGGCTCGATCGCGACCGGGCAGCGCCGCCGCAAGGCGGGACCCATCCCGCACGGGATCTGCATCCGCATCGTGGGACCTGCCGAGAGCCGGCGCCTGAATCGCCGCTACCGCGGCAAGGACAAACCGACGAACGTGCTGTCCTTCCCGTCCTCGAGCGCCGAACGCGAGCTCGACGGCGGTCTCGGCGACCTCGTCATCTGCGCGTCCGTCGTCGCCCGGGAGGCGAAGGAGCAGGGCAAGGCGCGCCCGGCGCACTGGGCGCACATCGTGGTCCACGGCGTCCTGCACCTCCACGGCTACGACCACGAGCGGCCGCGCGCGGCGCGCGCCATGGAGCGCCTCGAAGTGGAAATCCTGCGCGGATTCGGGTATCAGAATCCGTACCTCCCGGTCACCGCCCCCTCCCATGAGTGAAGATCGCGCCCGCCCGTCGGGCAGCTGGCTCCGCCGCCTCCTCGAGTCGCTGTCGGGTGAGCCACAGGACCTCGAAGAGCTCTCCGAGGTGCTGTCCGACGCGCGCGAACGCGGGCTCATCGACGCCGACGTGCTCGCCATGCTCGAGGGCGTCCTGCAGGTCTCCGAGATCCAGGTGCGCGACGTGATGGTGCCGCGCTCGCAGATGGTCGTGATCCAGCGCGACGAGCCGCCGGAGCGCATCCTGCCCGTCGTGATCGAGTCCGGCCACTCGCGATTCCCGGTCGTGGGCGAGGACCGCGACGAGGTCGCCGGCATCCTGCTCGCGAAGGACCTGCTCAGGTACTTCGCGCAGGGCGACGAGGGGCACTTCGACATCCGCGAGTGCCTGCGGCCCGCGGTGTTCATCCCGGAGAGCAAGCGTCTCAACGTCCTGCTGAAGGAGTTCCGCGTCAGCCACAACCACATGGCGATCGTCGTGGACGAGTACGGTGGCGTCTCGGGCCTGCTCACGATCGAGGACGTGCTCGAGCAGATCGTGGGCGACATCGGCGATGAATACGACGTGGACGAGGCCGAGGGGATCCGCAAGGAAGCGGAGCGCACCTTCACCGTCCCGGCGCTCACCCGCATCGACGAGTTCAACCGCGCATTCGGCACCCGTTTCTCCGACGAGGAATTCGACACGATCGGCGGCCTGGTGCTGCACGAGCTCGGCCGCATGCCGCGGCGCGGCGAGGCGATCGAGATCGGCGGACTCGAGATCAAGGTGTTGCGCGCGGACCGCCGCCGCATCGAGGCGCTGCGCGTGACGACGCCGCGCGACCTCGAGCTCAAGCCGGCGGGTCCCGGCTAGTCGAAGCGCGGCCCCGCCGCCGCGGGGCGCTGCACGCCGGTCGCTCGATGCAACCCATCCTCGATTTCACCGCACGCCGGGGCCACTGGCTCGCATTCCCGGCCGGGCTGCTGCTCGCACTCGCGTTCGCGTCGACGAACGTCGTCGTGCTGGCTTTCCTGTGCCCGGCGCTGCTGTTCCTGCTCTGGCAGGGCGCGGCACCGCGCGCGGCCGCGTGGCGCGGCTTCCTGTTCACGGGCGGCACCTTCCTCGCGGGCACCTACTGGATCTACCACAGCGTCCACCTCATCGGGCAGGCGCCGGTGTGGGTCGCGTTATTCCTCATGCTCGGCCTGGTGGCCATCATGGGGGCCTACAGCGCACTGCTGGGCTACGTCGCGACGCGCTGGGGCGCGGCACGTGGACTCGCGCGCTGGGTGATCCTGCTGCCCGCCGGCCTCGTGTTCACCGAGTGGGTGCGCGGCTGGTTCCTGAGCGGATTCCCCTGGCTCGCGCTCGGCTACAGCCAGCTCGACACACCGCTCGCCGCCTATGCGCCGCTCGGCGGCGTGTATGCCGTGAGTCTCGCCGTCGCGGTCACGGCCGGTTCGCTCGCGACGCTGCTGCTCGGTGACCGGCGGGAACGCATCGCCGGCGTCGTCGCGCTCGCGGTCGTCTGGGTCTGCGCGTTCGTCGCCGGAACCGTGCAATGGACGCGTCCGCGCGGCACCGAGGTCTCGGTGGCGCTCGTGCAGGGCGCGGTGCCGCAGTCGATGAAGTGGGCGCCGGGCCAGCGCGAGCACACGATGAACCTCTACCTCGAGATGACGCGGCCGTACCTGGGCACGCAGATCATCGTGTGGCCGGAGTCCGCGATCCCCGCGCTCGCAAACGACGTCGGCGAGTACCTCGACCAGGTGCGCGCGCTCGCGGCGTCGAAGGGCTCCGCGCTCATCACCGGGCTCGTGCGCCGCGATCCCGCGACGGGCAATTACTACAACGCCGTGGCCGCGTACTCGCCGCAGGAGCAGTGGTACTACAAGCGTCGTCTCGTGCCTTTCGGCGAGTTCTTCCCGGTGCCGCCCATGGTGCGCGAGTGGATGCGGCTCATGAACCTGCCTTACTCGGACTTCGGCGCGGGCCCGGCCGACCAGGCGCCGCTCGCCGCCGGGGGCGAAACGCTGGCGCCGACGATCTGCTACGAGGACGCCTACGGCGTCGAGCAGCTCGGCATCGTGCGCAACTCCACGCTGCTCGTGAACGTCACGAACGACGCCTGGTTCGGCGATTCCTCGGCGCCGCACCAGCACGTGGACATCAGCCGCATGCGCTCGCTCGAGACGGGGCGGCCGATGCTCCGCGCCACGAACGACGGCGTGACCGCACTGATCGCGTACGACGGCTCGGTGCTCGGAGAGTTGCCGCAGTTCCAGCCCGGGGTGCTCACGGGCACGGTGGCCCCGCGAGTCGGCCTGACCCCCTACGTGCGTTTCGGCAACTGGCCGGTGCTCGCGCTGCTCTACGCCGGCCTCGTCGCCGGACTCACGATCGGGCGGCCGCGCCGCAAGGAGGCGAAATGACCGAGCAGCAAGGCGCGATCACGCACACGGGGGAGCAGTTCGTGTCGCCGCCCCGGGAGCTGGAATACCTGCCGATCGATCCGCCGCCGTCCGGTCACGCGCGGGCCGTCGCCGACGGCGTGCTGTGGGCACGCATACCGCTCCCCATGGAGCCCACGCACATCAACGTCTGGCTCGTTGAGGACGGCGACGGGTGGACGCTGGTGGATACCGGCATGGCCCTCGATCCGTGCCGCGAGGCGTGGCACGCGCTCGAGACGCAGGTGCTGGGCTCGAAGCCGCTGCGCCGCATCTTCGTCACTCACGACCACCCGGACCACATGGGACTTTCCCCGTGGCTGCAGCGTCGCCACGGCGCGAAGGTCTGGATGTCGAAGGTCGCGCACGAATCGGTCAGCCAGTTTCTCGCGGCGGCGCCGGAGACCATCCAGGGCCGCATGCTCGGATTCCTGGCGTCCCATGGGATGCGCATCGACGATGGGCGAGGGCAGGGCTCGCCGCTGCGGCACGACACGTGGTTCGACGGCGCGCCGGAGCTCGATCACGCGCCGGCGGACGGCGACGAGCTGTCGACGACGAACCGCAGCTGGCGTGTGGTCGAGACCGGCGGCCACTGCCGCGGCCACCTGTGCCTGCACGACGCCGAGGGTGGCCTGCTCGTGAGCGGTGACCAGGTGCTGCCGACGATTTCGCCGAACGTCAGCGTCATTTCGAGCCGTCCCGAGGCAGATCCGCTGCGGGAGTTCCTCGCCTCGATCGCGCGCCTCGAGCAGTGCGGCGAGGACACGATCGTACTGCCGTCGCACGGCCGGCCGTTCCGCGGCCTGCATCGCAGGCTGGCCGACTTGCGCGCGCACCACCACGAACAGCTCGAGGAGCTGCACGCCGCATGCTCGCAACCGCGGACCGCGTTCGACCTGCTGCCTGTGATGTTCGGCCGCCCGCTGCGCGGCTTCCACCGCGTGCTGGCGATGGGCGAAGTCGTGGCGCACCTCAACTACCTGCGCGCCACCGGGCGGGTCGAGCGGCGGCAACGCGACGACGGTGCCTTCGCATTCGTCGCCGCGTAGCGCCGCGGCATCTCAGAATTCGTAGCCGAAGATCAGGTAGATGTCCGACTGCGACGATTCCGACGTGAGTCCGAAGAGCGGCGCGAAATCGATGTGCATCTGCGGCATCGGCCGCCACTGGAAGCTGGGACCCAGGCGCAGGTCGTTCGTATAGTCGCCGCGGCTGCCGGCTTCGTCAGCCCACTCGAGCTTGGTCTCGAGGCCCCACGAGAACTTCATGTCGAGCAGCGACTGGCTCAGGCCGCCGGTGAGTTCGTAGACGCTCTCGCGGGTACCCCCGGTCGACTGCTCCCAGACGAGGTTCGTGGCCCAGTGCCAGCCCGGGGCGATGTCGCCACCCAGCAGCAGCTTGGTTTCGACGACGTCTGGATCCTGGTCCTGGCTGATCCACTCGACGTACAAGGTGGGATTGCCCCAGATGCGGCCCCAGTCCGCGAGTGCGTACCGGACCTCGATCGCGCTGTCGACCTTGGTCGATTCGCCGTCCGTGTTGCGCGTGATCAGGTAGAAGTCGAGCTGGAACCGGTGCGGCAGGCCGAACTCGATCTCGGACTGCGTGACCAGCGTGTCGGGGCCGTCCTTGGAGTTCTTCCAGCGGAACCACTGCTCGAAGTCCACCTGTCCTTCGGGACGCACGAATACGCGCGTTCCTGCGAAACGGCGATGTGCGGTCCAGCGCGGCTGCAGGTAGCTGCCGATCAGGTCGTCCTCGCGGAAAGGGCTCAGTCTCGTTCCTTCGACGACGATGGCCGGCTGCTCCCAGCTGCGCAGCCGCTGGCTGGGTGCGCCTGTCTGCTCGCCCACTGCTTGCGGTCCCATGGCCGTCTCGGACGTCGCGGGATTGATGGCCTGCGCGAGCAGGGCAGTCGACGAGTCGCCGTCGCCGGCCGCCAGCGCCGACGCGCAGACGGCGGAAAGCGCGAGCGTCACGGCAAACGGGCGCGCGTGCGCGCGCGCGGCCCAGGAGTAAACGAAATCGAAACGGGCGCAGATGCGCGCTGAACGAGGGCTCATCGGGGTCTCACCCTTTATTCAACTTCGCGAGCGCCGATGGCGCCCGCTGCCGGGCTCGCAGCCGCACTGTCCCCCGATCTTCGCGCGCCGGGCCTGCGAACCCCCGTTCCGCCCGGCGCGTTCCGCAGGCACCCGGAGGTGCGAGCGGACCCTCGTGGCGGACCCTAACCGGCGCCTGCCCTGTTGTCCAGCGGTCAGGGGCTGTGGCGTCGACGCCTCACCACCCCGGGACCGGCCGTTCCGGCTCGGGTATCCTTCACGTTTCGATCCAGCCTTCCGACGACCCCATGCAGGAACGATACGACCCGGCGGCCATCGAGCCGCAGGCCCAGCGCTACTGGGACGAACACGGCACGTTCGCGGTGACCGAGGATCCCTCGCGCCCGAAGTACTACTGCCTCTGCATGTTCCCGTACCCCAGCGGGCGCCTGCACATGGGGCACGTGCGCAACTACACGATCGGCGACGTGCTGACGCGCTACATGCGCATGCAGGGCTGCAACGTCCTGCAGCCGATGGGCTGGGACGCGTTCGGCCTGCCGGCCGAGAACGCGGCGATGGCGCACGGCGTGCCGCCCGCGAAGTGGACGTACGACAACATCGCGTACATGAAGAAGCAGCTGAAGTCGCTCGGCTTCGGCATCGACTGGGGCCGCGAGGTCGCCACCTGCAGGCCGGAGTACTACCGCTGGAACCAGTGGCTGTTCCTGCGGATGCTCGAGAAGGGCATCGCCTACCGCACCACGGGCGTCGTGAACTGGGACCCGGTGGACCAGACCGTGCTCGCGAACGAGCAGGTGATCGACGGGCGCGGCTGGCGCACGGGCGCGATCGTCGAGAAGCGCGAGATCCCGATGTATTACCTCGGCATCACGAAGTACGCCGAGGAATTGCTGCAGGCCCTCGACACGCTGCCGGGCTGGCCGGAGCGCGTCAAGCTGATGCAGGCGAACTGGATCGGCCGCTCCGAGGGTCTAGAACTCGAGTTCGAGGTCAGCGGCGTGCCCGAGCGCCTGCGGATCTATACGACCCGGCCGGACACGCTGTTCGGCGTCACCTACATGGCGGTCGCGGCCGAGCATCCGCTCGCGCAACGCGCGGCAGCCGGCAACCCCGACCTCCAGGCGTTCCTCGCCGAGTGCCAGCGCACAGGCGTCACCGAGGCGGCGCTCGAGACCATGGAAAAGCGCGGCATGCCGCTCGGCATCCATGCCATCCATCCGTTCACGGGCGAGAAGGTCCCGATCTGGGTCGCCAACTTCGTGCTGATGGGCTACGGCACCGGCGCGGTGATGGCCGTGCCCGCGCACGACCAGCGCGACTGGGAATTCGCGCGTCGGTACGG
>JBBIVG010000081.1:0-11620 GCA_037439865.1 Nevskiaceae bacterium | reverse complement strand
GGGCCAGGCGCTGCTCGCCCGGCGCCTTGGCGCCACGCGCATCATCGCCGAAACCGGCGCCGGCCAGCACGGCGTGGCGACCGCCACTGCCTGCGCGCGCGTCGGATTGCCATGCACCGTGTACATGGGCGCCATCGACATGGAGCGGCAGGCGCCGAACGTCGGGCGCATGAAGCTGCTCGGGGCGGAGGTCGTGCCCGTGACGAGCGGCGACAAGACGCTGCGCGCCGCGATCGACGAAGCGTTGCGTGACTGGGTGTCGGACCCGAACGGCACCTACTACCTGCTTGGCTCGGCCGTTGGGCCGCACCCGTATCCCTATCTCGTGCGCGAGTTCCAGTCGGTGATCGGCATCGAGGCCCGCGCGCAGATGCTCGAGCAGGCGGGCGCATTGCCCGACGTCGTCGTGGCCTGCGTCGGCGGCGGTTCGAACGCGATCGGCATCTTCCATCCGTTCGTGCGTGACCTGGGTGTCCGGCTGCTTGGCCTCGAAGCCGGCGGCACGGGCACGGGACTCGGCCAGAATGCGGCGTCCATCGCGTACGGAACGCCGGGCGTGCTGCAGGGGTGCTACTCGCTGCTGCTGCAGGACGAGCACGGCCAGATCCAGGAGACGCACTCCGTGTCGGCCGGGCTCGACTATCCGGGCGTGGGCCCTGAGCACGCGCTGCTCGCGAGCATCGGTCGAGTGACGTACGAGGCGGCGGAGGACGAAGAGTCGCTGGAGGCGCTCGCAGAGTGCTGCCAGGCCGAGGGTATCCTGGCTGCGATCGAAAGCGCGCACGCCTTCGCCGGCGCGAAACGCTACGCGCGCGAGAACCCGGGCAGCCGCATCCTGATCGGACTCTCCGGCCGCGGCGACAAGGACATGCCGACGCTGCAGCGCACGCTGCTCGAGGGGAAGCTGTGATGAGCCAGCCGCGCGATTCCATCAGTGCCGCCATCCGTGCCACTGCGGCCCAGGGTCGCCCGGCGGTGGTGGGATTCATGACCGCGGGATTTCCCGATCGGGCGAGCTTCCGTCGCAACCTCGCCGCGATCGGCACCGAGGCGGACGTCGTCGAGATCGGCGTGCCCTTCAGCGACCCGATGGCGGATGGAATGACCATCCAGCGAGCGAGCCACGTCGCCTTGCAGGGCGGCTTCACGCTGCCGTGGCTGCTCGACGAGCTCGGGCAGATGCAGCCGCGACCGAAAGCGCCGCTGCTCCTGATGAGCTACCTCAATCCGCTGCTCGCGTTCGGGCTGGACCGCCTGCCGGAAGCGGCCGCGGCGGCGGGCGTGTCCGGATTCATCATTCCGGACCTGCCATACGAGGAGAGCGCCGACGTGCGCGCGGCACTCGATCGGGCCGGGCTCGCGCTCGTGCAGATGGTGACGCCGGTGACGCCACCGGAGCGCATCCGCATGTTGTGCCAGGCGAGCCAGGGCTTCGTGTACGCCGTGACCATGACCGGCACGACGGGCAAGAGTGTCGCGGTTCCCGACGACGTGCTGGCGTACATGGACCGCGTGCGTGCCGTGTCTCCCATCCCAGTCTGCGCCGGCTTCGGCATTCGCGGGCCGGAGCAGGTTGCGCGCATGCGAGGCCACGTGGACGGTGTCGTGGTCGGTTCGGCGCTCGTCGAGGTGCTCGAGCGAGGCGAGGATCCCGCGGTGTTCCTGCGAGGCCTGCGCGGGTGACTGCCATCGCGGTCTTCTGCGGGTCGGCCGAGGGCGCCGACCCGATTTTTGCAAAGACCGCCGGGCGCGTCGGCCAGGAAATCGCGAGGCGTGGCTGGACGCTCGTGTACGGGGGCGGCAGCGTCGGGCTGATGGGCGTGCTCGCCGATGCCGCGCTCGCCGAGGGCGGTACGGTGATCGGCGTGATTCCGCGCTTCCTGTACGAGTGGGAGGTGGGGCACGACGATCTCACCGAACTCGAGATCGTCGAGACGCTGACCGAGCGCAAGGTGCGCATGGGCGAACTCGCCGATGCGTTCCTCTCGCTGCCGGGCGGCATCGGCACGATGGACGAGCTCTTCGAGGCGTTGAGCTGGGCGCAGCTCGGGCTGGAAGAGAAGCCGAATGGGTTGCTGAACGTGGGCGGCTACTACGACGAGCTCGTCGCGTTCCTCGATCGCGCGACGGCGTCGGGTTTCATCAAGCCGAAGCACCGCGCGCTGCTGCGCGTTTCGAGCGATCCGGTGGAGCTGCTGGACCGGCTGGGAAAATAGGTGCCAGGCACCGATTTTTCCGCCGGAAAAAACCGGTGCCCGGCAACTATTTTCCCTACGCCGCGACGGTCGCCTTGAGGTGATCGATGACGAGGGTCCGCATGTTCTGCAGCGGATTCTTTTCCCAGGTGAAGCACGGCGGCTCGCGTCGCAGCATCGACCAGCGACGGGTGTGCAGCACCTGCTTCAGGTAGTCCAGGTTGCGATCGATGGCCTCCATGTAGGGATTGCGGCCGCCGAACAGCACCTCGACATAGCGGTAGGCGCCACCGAACTCGCCGTCGAGCCGGGTCCGCATCGTGTCCGCCGCGAATTCCGGCGTGCCGCGCAGCACGTCGAGACCCGAGCCGTACACCAGGCGCAGGCGCCCGTCCCCGCCGCGCGAGACCGCGACGCCGCCGAGGACGAACTCCGGATACAGCCGGTCCCGGCACTTCTCGAGGTAACAGCGATCGGCCATCTGCGCCATCATGTCCGCGGTGCCGATCAGGTGCCCGACCTTGCGGTCACGCGGATCGTCGAGGCGGATCTGGTCGAACGGCAGCTCGTAGCCGGTGAAGTGCACGATCTGGGTGGCGACCGGCACCCACTCCGCCATGCCGATCGTCGGCAGGTAGCGGGCGAGGAAGCGCGCGCTGCGGCTCACGTGGGTGAGCGTGAACTCCGCGCCGTTTCGATGCTGCGTGTCGTCGGTCTGGCGGATGTAGCCGGCATCGTGGAACAGCGCGACGACGATGCCCATCACGGCGCGGTCGGCGCCGAGCCGCTGCTCGGGCGCGTGCGACTTGTCGTAGCCCGCGAGCAGCCGCGCCATGGCGAGCGTGTCGTCGAGCGTGTGCTGCAGGTCGTGATAGACCGTGTCGCAGCCGTAGTAACCCGGGAACTGCCCGTTGAAGAGGCGCTCGAAGTCCGCGAACGCCGCGCTGATGCGCTCGGCGTGAGCGCCGGGCCAGGCCTGAGTGAAGAGTTCCTCGACCGCGCGCCGCACCGCCGCGACCGAACTCACCTGCACGGTGTTGGTCACGTCGTAGTCGCTGCGCCGATATCGCATCGCCGTCTTCTTGTTCTCGTTTTGGTCGCTGCCGTGACCGTGTCATCCCTTTAGTCGGCGAGTTTAGTCCTTCGGTGCCGGAACGCCAGAGTAAAAAAAACCGACACCACATGCGGCTTCGCTCATATGTCAAACCTGGCCAGCACCGGCGCGTGGTCCGAGGGCCGCTCGAGCTTGCGCGGCGCCTTGTCGATGCGACTTTCCACGCATTTTTCGGCCAGTTTGCTGCTCGCGAGGATCAGGTCGATTCTGAGACCTGCGTTGCGCCGGAAGGCCATCATCCGGTAGTCCCACCACGAAAAGACCTTCTCGGGCTGGTCGAACAGCCGGAAGCAGTCCTCCAGCCCGACCGCCAGGAGGGAGCGCAGCGCCGTCCGCTCCGGCTCGCTCACGTGCACCGAGCCTTCCCAGGCCTTCGGGTCGTGCACGTCGCGGTCTTCGGGCGCGATGTTGTAGTCGCCGAGCACGACGAGGCGTGCATGACGCTCGAGCTCCGCCGCGACGTACTTGCGCACGGCCTCGAGCCAGCGAAGCTTGTACTCGAACTTGTCCGAGCCGACCGTCTGCCCGTTCGGCACGTAGAGATTGATGACCCGGACGCCCCCGACCGTCGCGGCGAGCACGCGCTTCTGCTCGTCCTCGAATCCCGGGATGCCGGCAACGACGTCCTCGAGCGCCTGCTTCGCGACGATCGCGACCCCGTTGTAGGTGCGCTGGCCGCTGAAGGCGACGTGCAGGCCGAGCGACTCGAGTTCGTCCCGCGGAAAGTCCGGATCCGGCAGCTTCGTCTCCTGCAGCGCGATGACGTCTGCCGGGTTCGCCGCCAGCCAGTCCTTGAGCTGGGGCAGGCGAACGCGCAGCGAATTCACGTTCCAGGTCGCGATCAGCATCGGTTCGTCTCCTGCCTTCACGCGGCCAGTCCCATCTGTCGCAGGAGCGGCTCGATCTCCGGCTTCCGGCCGCGGAACTCGACGAACGCCTCCATCGCGTCCCGGCTGCCGCCACGCTCGAGGATCGACCGCAGGAAGCGCCGCGCCGTCGCGTGATCGAATACGCCGCATTCCTCGAAAGCGCCGAACGCGTCGGCCGACAGGACCTCGGCCCACTTGTAGCTGTAGTAGCCGGCCGCGTACCCGCCCGAAAAGATGTGCTGGAAGCTGTGCGGGAATCGGTTGAACGCCGGCGGCCGGACCACGGCGACCTCTTCACGCACCTCCGCGAGCGTTTCGTAGAGCCGCGGCGGTGAACCGGAGGTGTACTCCGCGTGTACGCGGAAATCGAACAGCGCGAACTCCAGCTGGCGCACCGTCTGCATGCCGGCCTGGAACGTGCGCGTGCCCTGCAGCCGCTTCAGCATCTCGGCCGGCAGCGGCTCGCCGGTCTCGACGTGAGCGGAGATGAGCGGCAGGACCTCGGCGCGCCAGGCGAAATTCTCCATGAACTGGCTCGGCAGCTCGACCGCGTCCCACGGCACGCCGTTGATGCCGGCGACGCTCGGGTAGTCCACGCGCGTCAGCATGTGGTGCAGCCCATGGCCGAACTCGTGGAACAGCGTGAGGACGTCGTGATGGGTCAGGAGCGAGGGCTGCTCGCCCACCGGCGGCGTGAAATTGCACACCAGGTAAGCGACGGGAAGCGCACTCGAGTCGGCCATGCGGATGCGGCCGACACACTCGTCCATCCACGCGCCGCCGCGCTTCTTCGGCCTCGCGTACAGGTCGAGGAAGAAACCGCCCCGTGGCGTGCCGTCGCGCTCCACGATGTCGAAATAGCGCACGTCCGGGTGATACACCTCGACGTCGGTGCGGGCGACGATCCGCACGCCGTACAGCCGCGTCACGACCGTGAACAGTCCCGCGAGCACGCGAGGCAGCGGGAAATACGGGCGCAGGGCCTCTTCCGACACGTCGAGCCGCGCGCGCTTCAGGCGCTCCGCGTGGAACGCGACATCCCAGGCCTCGAGCGTCCGGCCCGCGAAGGACTCCAGTTCTTCGAACTCACGCTGCGCCGCCGGCCGGCTCACGCGGGCGAGCTCGCGCAGGAACTGCAGTACCTCGGTGGGTTCGTGCGCCATCTTGGTCGCCAGCGAGTACTCGGCGAAGCTGGCGAACCCGACGAGGTTTGCGGCTTCGTGCCGCAGCGCGAGGATCTCCGCCATCAGCGGCGTGTTGTCCCACTGCCCCGCGCCTGGCCCCTGGTCCGATGCGCGCGTCACCCAGGCTTCGTAGAACTCGCGGCGCAGGGTCTCGCTCTCCGCGTGCGTCATCACGGCCTGGTAGTTCGGCGCGTCGAGCGAAAGCAACCAGCCCTCCTGGCCGGCAGCCTCGGCCGCCTGACGGGCGCGCTGGACGGTGTTGGCGGGCAGGCCCGCGAGCTCGGCCTCGTCCGCCAGATGACGAGACCACGCATTGGTGGCGTCGAGCACGTTCTCGTCGAACTTCGCCTGCGCCGTCGCCAGCCGCTCCATGACCTGCCCGAAGCGCTGCTTCTGTTCGGCCGGCAGCGACACGCCGGCGAGCCGGAAGTCGCGCAGCGCGTTCTCCAGAAGCTTGCGTTGCGTGGGCTCGAGGCGCGCGCCTTCCTGGTCCAGCACCCGCTGATACGCCGCGCAGAGCCGCTCGTTCTGCGCGAGTTCCGTGTGATAGGCCGTCAGCAGCGGCAGGCACGCGTTGTACGCGGCGCGCAGCGCGTCGCTGTTCATCACGCCGTTCAGGTGTCCGACCGGGGACCACGCGCGTGCGAGCCGGTGATGCATGCGTTCGATTGGTGCGACCAGGCCGTCCCAACCCTCGGCACCGCCGTCGAGGAGCGCGGCCAGCTGCTGGCGATTACCGTCGAGCAACTCGTGGATCGCAGGCTCGACGTGACCGGCCTTGATGGCCGAGAAGCGCGGCAGCGGCGAATCGGTGAGCAGGGGGTTGGTCATCACGCCCGTCCGGTCCATTGAAACGAGCCGCTATTCTAGGCCGAGCCTCCGGTTCAACCGAATACTCCCTGCAGCAACCAGCCGAGTGCGTAGGTCGCGGCGACGAAGCCAACGAATGCGATGATCGCGCGCCGCCGGTAGCGCCTCGCGAGGTCGCCCTCCGGTAGCGCAGCGACCAGGAACAGCTGACCGGACTCCGGGCGGCTGAGCACGTTCAACACGGGCCGCGTCGGGCGCTCGAGCTGCCGTTCCAGTACCGTGCGTTTCGCTTCCTCGCGCGCATGTTCCCACTCGCCGAGGCTGATCCGGCCGTCCCGGTCGGTGTCGAACCGCTCGGCGAGGCGAGCCTGGTCGTCCTTCCACTCGGCGAGCAAGGCGGCCACCTCTGCCTGCGCGTCGGGCGCGCCGGTGCCGGAATGGGAGGTGAACTGCCCTAGCAGGCAAAGCTGCTCGTGCTCGTAGATGCGCTCCTCGAAGTATCGGTACCGGTGCTCCTGGGAGCGCAGCAGGCCGGCGCCCGGCGGCTCCGTCGGCCAAGGCGTGCTGCCGTACCAGGTCGTCGATTCGCCGGTCACGATCTCGGCGCCCGCCGGCTTCACGATGCACTCGCCGGTGCCATCGTCGAGCAGGAAGGGCTGCTCCGAGCGGCCCGAGTTGATCGTCGACCAGGACTGTCGCCTTTTCCCGGGTGATCCCGTCTCGGTCTTCTGCTGGATCCGGTAGCGCCACCACACGCAGGGACGCAGCGTGAGCGGCGCGAGGTTCTGCGTGCCGTCCAGTGGCCGGCAGCGGCCCGCGAGTTCCACGTATCCCTGCGCCGCCGAGCGGATGCGGGACGTCGGGGTATCCTCGATGAGGCGCGCGATGTGCAGCGAGCGGAACGCGAGCCAGCCGCCGCCCGCGACGGCGACCCCGAGGATCAGGAGCCAGAACCAGAAATCGGACGGGTCAGCCAAACAGCTTGCCCAGGTCCACGTCGCGCTTCTGCTCCTCAGTGAACTCGAGCAATGCGGACTGCCTGAATTCGAACATGCGCGCGACGATCAGGTCGGGGAAGGTCTGCACGCGGATGCTGTTCAGGTTGACCGCGTCGTTGTAGAGCTCGCGTCGGTCGGCGATCGATTCCTCGAGTTCCGTGATCCGGCTCTGCAGGTGCCTGAAGCTCTGGTCCGCCTTGAGGTCCGGGTACTTCTCGGCCACCGCGAAGAGGCGACCGAGACCTTCGCGGAGCTGCTGCTCGGCCGCGCCGACCGCGGCGACGTCGCCCTGGCCCTGTGCCTTGAAGACGGCGGCGCGGGCCTGCATCACCCGCTCGAGCGTCTCCTGCTCGTAGGCCATGTAGCGCTTGCAGGTCTCGACGAGCTTCGGCAGCTCGTCGTGCCGCTGCGTGAGCAGCACCTCGATGTTCGACCAGGCCTTGCGCACGTTCTCGCGCAGGCCGACGAGACCGTTGTAGATGCGTGCGACGTAGACGGCGGCCACTACGATCAGCGCGACGAACAGCAGCAGTACGATGACCATCGGACGGGCTCCCTGGCGGCAGACGGGCCGCCGGCGACGAAGCTTGCCGGCTCGGGACGGGCGGAGTCTAGACTACGCGTCGCAGATTCGAGGAGTGACGGCATGGCCATCGAGCCCTATCTTGGCGTGGCCCCGATGACGGGCCGCGGCGTCTACGTACATCCGACGGCGCTCGTGATCGGCGACGTGGAGCTCGGCGACGACGTCTCGGTGTGGCCGATGGCGGTCGTGCGCGGCGACGTGAACCGAATCCGTGTCGGTGCCCGCAGTAACGTCCAGGACGGCAGCGTGCTGCACGTGTCGCGCCCCTATCCCGGCAACGACACCGGGTGGCCACTCCTGATCGGCGAGGACGTCGTGATCGGGCACAAGGTCGTGGTGCACGGCTGCACGATCGGTAACCGCGTGCTGGTCGGCATCGGGGCGATCGTGCTCGACGGCGTCGTGGTCGAGAATGACGTGACGATCGGAGCCGGCTCGGTCGTGACGCCGGGCAAGCGGCTCGAGTCCGGCGGGCTCTACGTCGGCAATCCGGCCCGCCGCGCGCGCGAGCTGACCGCGGAAGAAATCGCCCGGATACCGGTGATGGCGGGCTGGTACGTGCGGCTCAAGCAGGACTACGAGCGGCCATAGCCGAGCGCGTCCGCAGCGCACGCAGCACCGGCGCCGTGTCCGGACGGATGCCGCGCCACAGCTCGAAGGCTTCTGCCGCCTGCTCGACGAGCATGCCCCAGCCCTGCTCGGCGCGGCCGGCTCCCAGGCGTTTCGCCCAGGCGACGAACGGCGTGTCGCCGACGCCGTAGGCCATGTCGTAGCAGGTGGTCATGGAGTCCACGACGCCGATCGGGATGAGCGGCACTTCGCCCCGCAGGCTGGCGGAGGTGGCGTTCACGACCAGGTCGAAGCGATGGTTCTCGAGGCGCGCGAACTCGACGCCGCTCACCGGTCCGAATTCCGCGAACTCCTTCGCGAGCTCGGCCGCGCGCTCGGCCGTGCGGTTCGCGACGATCAGCAGGCGGGGCTCGAGCTCGAGCAGCGGCCCGATCGCACCGCGCGCCGCGCCGCCGGCGCCGAGCAGGAGGATCCGCGGCGCGGACCACGCGAGCTTGAGGTTCTGCAGGAGGTCGGCCAGCAGGCCGGCGCCGTCGGTGTTGTCGCCGATCAGGCGCTCGTCGCGTCGAACGATCGTGTTCACGGCGTCCGCGAGCTGCGCGCGCGACGTGAGCTCGTTGACGAGGTCGGCCGCCGCGCGCTTGTGCGGCAGCGTGACGTTGATGCCGCTTCCGCCGTTGCGGAAGAACTCGAGGACCTCGCTGCGGAAGCGCTCGGGCGGCGACTCGTACAGGCGATACACCATGTCCTGCCCGGTCTGCTTCGCGAACATCCCGTGGATGAACGGCGACCAGCTGTGGTGGACCGGGTAGCCGAAGAGGCCGTAGGAGGCGGTCATGGACTTGCGGGAACAGGTCGGCTAGCCGACTTCCTTCAACCACTCCGAGGCGCGGCGGGCGAAGTAGGTCAGGATCCCGTCAGCGCCTGCGCGCTTGATCGACATGAGCGCCTCAAGCACCACGGCCCGCTCGTCAAGCCAGCCGTTCTGCGCGGCGGCCTTGAGCATCGCGTACTCCCCGCTCACCTGGTACACGAAAGTCGGTGCGCCGAAGCGATCCTTCACCCGGCGCACGATGTCGAGGTACGGCAGCCCGGGCTTGATCATCACCATGTCGGCCCCCTCATCGAGGTCGAGCTGCACTTCGCGCAGCGCCTCGTCGGAATTGGCCGGGTCCATCTGGTAGGTGTACTTGTTGCCCTTGCCGAGGTTGCCCGCCGAGCCGACGGCGTCGCGGAACGGGCCGTAGAAGCTCGAGGCGTACTTGGCGGAGTAGGCGAGGATTCGCGTGTAAATGTGCCCGCCCGCCTCGAGCGCGTCGCGCACTGCGCCGATGCGGCCGTCCATCATGTCCGAGGGGGCGACGACGTCGGCGCCCGCCTCGGCATGCGAGACGGCCTGCTTCACGAGCGCCTCGACCGTCACGTCGTTCAGGACGTAGCCGGTCTCGTCGATGATGCCGTCCTGGCCGTGCGTGGTGAACGGGTCGAGCGCGACGTCGGTGACGACGCCGAGATCGGGCACCGCCTTCTTGAGCGCGCGCACGGCACGCTGGGCGAGGCCGTCGGGATTCCAGGCTTCGCGCCCGTCGAGCGACTTTGCCTCGGGCGCCGTCACCGGGAAGAGGGCGATCGCCGGGACGCCGAGCTTCGCGATCGCCTCGGCATCGCGCACGAGTTCGTCGATCGTGACGCGATCCACGCCGGGCATCGAAGGCACGGGCACGCGCTGCTTCGAGCCCTCCATGACGAAGACCGGGTAGATGAAGTCACTCGGCGTGAGCGTCGTCTCCCGCATCATGCGGCGGGAAAAATCGTCGCGGCGCATGCGACGCATGCGGACGCGCGGATACTGGGAGGGGGTGTGGTGGTGGGTCATGCAGCGCTCCGGTGCCGGCCGAGGCAGGTTTGCGCCGGCGCGCCCGCAAGGGCTATGTTGCCGGGGAAACCTGACCCGCACGCTCGAGGCTACCGAGCCCCGACCGCCGGATCGAAATAAGGCCGACTGTTGCCCGGTCTTTATACATGAACGCGCCATTTGCCGGAAAGCAAGGGGAATCCGCATTCGTGCGGCTCTGTGACGAGCTGAGGCCGGATCTCTACCGATTCGCCTTCTGGCTGGCGCGGGACCGGCAGGTGGCGGACGACGTGGTGCAGGAGGCGCTTCTCCGAGCGTGGCGTTCGCGGGAGAGCCTCACCGAGACGACCGCGGCCAAGCCCTGGTTGCTGACGATCGTGCGCCGGGAGCACGCCCGGATGTACGAGAGGAAGCGCCTCGAAACGGTGCAGGTGGACGAGTTGGTGGGCAGCGAGTCGCCGGAACTGGCGGTGGCGGAGGACCAGGAAGTGCAGGAGGTGCGGCGGGCGATCTTCGCGCTGGACGACGACTACCGCGAACCGCTGGTGCTGCAGGTGCTGATGGGTTACTCGACCGGCGAGATCGCGCGGCAGCTCGGGCTCACGCAGGGGGCCGTGCTGACGCGGCTGTTCCGCGCCCGGCAGAAGCTGCGCGCGCGTCTCGGGCTCGCCGAGGGCGGGGAGGACGAGTAGCCATGGAGTGTCGCGAATTTCGTCTCTCCGCCGGCTCGGATCCGCAGCACCTGGGCCCGGACGCCATGGTGCATCGCGACGGCTGTCCGGAATGCGCGGAGTTCCTGCGCCAGACGCTGGAGCTCGACGAGAGGATTCTTGCGGCCTTGCGCGTGCCGATGCCGGATCGGAAAGCCGCCGAGGTCGCCCCGAACATCGTGGCATTCCCGAGGATCGAGCGTCGTCGGTGGATCGCGCTCGCGGCGAGCATCGTGGGCGGCGTGCTGGTCGGTTCGCTGCTCTGGGTGGCCGAGCCGCGCACGTCGCTCGCCGAGGACGTGGTGCAGCACATGGCGCACGAGCCGGGTGCGATGGTCGCTACGTCGGTTCCCGTGGATGAGGCCAAGGTGGCCGCGGTGCTCGCGGCCGACGGCATACGCCTCCGGCCCGACGCCGGGATGGTGAGCTACGCGCAGACGTGTCCGTTCAGGGGCAGAAAGGTGCCGCACCTCGTCGTGCAGACGGACGCCGGCCCGGTCACCGTGATGGTACTGCGGCACGAGAAGGTGAGCGCGCCGATGAACTTCAACGAGGGTGGCTACTCCGGAACGATCGTTCCGGCCGGGCCGGGCAGCATCGCAGTGATCGGGCACGAGCCACGCGACTTGCTGAATCAGATCGCGAGCCGCGTCGTTGCCGCGGTGGAGTGGAAATAGGGCAGATAGGGGGAAGATAGGGGACATTCTGGATTGCGTGACCACGAAATCC
>JBBIVG010000080.1:1500-11623 GCA_037439865.1 Nevskiaceae bacterium | reverse complement strand
GCATCCGAATGGGCCAGGGCGTGTGCGGCGCCGCGGCCGCCCGGCGCCAGACGGTCGTCGTGCCCGATGTCCACGCGTTCCCGGGCCACATCGTCTGTGACTCGGAATCCAACTCCGAGGTGGTGGTGCCGATCCTCGATGGGGACCGGCTGCTCGGGGTGCTCGACCTCGACAGCCCGGTGTACGCGCGCTTCGACGACGAGGACGCCCGCGGCCTCGAAGCGCTGGTGAAGGTGTTCGTCGCCGCGACCAGGCGCAAGGCTGGCTGATCGGTCCATGCCCGCTAATTGCCGGAGCCCAGGCCGAACGCGTACAGGACGACGAAACCGGAGACCACCAGCAACGTGAGCGAGACGAGGAACATGACATCGATGGCCGCCGCCCAGTACCGGATGTGCTGCGACTCGAGTCGTCGCAGCGCGAAGAAGACGAGATAGCAGACGACCAGGAAGCCGACCGACGAGAACAGGAACAGGTCGTCGGCCACCGTCTCGGTGCGCGTGTTGGCCGCGCGCAGATTGATGATGCCCACGAGGGCCATGCTG
This sequence comes from Nevskiaceae bacterium, assembly GCA_037439865.1. Classification (GTDB taxonomy): domain Bacteria; phylum Pseudomonadota; class Gammaproteobacteria; order Steroidobacterales; family Steroidobacteraceae; genus RPQJ01. Next base: position 11,078 of record JBBIVG010000080.1, on the reverse strand, counting down.
AGGCCCGCCATCGTCCCGCTCGTGGACAGGATCGAAAGCAGGAGTTCCCGGAGATGGCCGGGATTGTTGACGTTCTTGAGCATGAGTCGCCGCGGCGAGACACGCCCGACGCGGCCTCACCACGGGAGGTAGACCGCCACGACGAACGACAGGTTCCCTGCCGGTGCGACCCCGGCAGGACTCGAGGCCGGGTCAGCCCTTGGCGCGCGAGAGGTACCCGCCCGTGCGGGTGTCCACGCGGATGACTTCGCCTTCGTTGATGAACAGCGGCACGCGCACCACGGCCCCGGTCTCGAGCTTGGCCGGCTTCTGCCCGCCGGTCGCGGTGTCGCCGCGCACGCCCGGATCGGTCTCGACGATCTTGAGTTCCACGTGGGCAGGCGGGTCGATGGCCAGCGGCACCCCGTTCCACAGCATGACCTTGCACATCGTGCCGTCCTTGAGCCAGATCGCCGCCTCGCCCAGCGCTTCCTTGCCGGCGGTGTGCTGCTCGAACGTATCCGGCACCATGAAGTGCCAGAAGTCGCCGTCGTTGTAGAGGTACTGCATGTCCGTCTCGACGACGTCGGCCGCTTCGACCGACTCGCCCGACTTGAAGTTGCGCTCGAGCACGCGCCCGCTCTTGAGGTTGCGGATGCGTACGCGGTTGAAGGCCTGGCCCTTGCCCGGCTTCACGAACTCGTTCTCGACGATCGTGTACGGATCGCCGTCGAGGATGATTTTCAGGCCGGACCGGAATTCGTTCGTGCTGTAGCTCGCCATGTCGGGGGACCGCGCTGGTTGGGCCGGGGACCGGCCGTCGGGTTGTGTCGGAAAAGCCGCTTATGTTACCGGCTGGCGCCCCTTTTCGTCAGCCCCCGGGCGAGGCTCCGGGACCGATGGGGCGCTCGCGGTACGGGACGCGCGGACCGCGAATGGCCACGGCACGACCGTAAGGGTGCGTCCTGCGTCACGTTAGGCCACGGAAACCCGATGCTATAGTCCCGCCGCCCATTGCAGCAGCGCGGTCCCGGGTGATTCCGGACCGCCGAGGACAGCAGCTTGGCCGAAACCGGCGCCATTCCGCTCGTCGTCCTGTCCCGCCAGCAGGACCCGGTGGAACTCATCAACAGCACCCTGCGCAACGCGGGACAGCCCGTGCACTGCCATTGGGTCCGGGACGTCTCGGGCCTCGGCGACGCGCTCGCCCACGCCGACCCGCAGCTCATCTTCCTCTGCGTCGCCGACGACGACGAGGCGCAGGCCGCGATCGAGGCCCGCAACCGGTACGCGACCCAGGTCCCCGCAATCCTCGTCCGCGAATCGATCGGCGACGTCGAACTCGCGCACGGCGCCGAGCTCGGCGCGCAGGACGTCATCACGCTGGCGTCGCAGCGGCGGCTGCAGGCAGTCGCCGTGCGCGAACTGCATGCGGCGCGTCTGGACAACGCGCTGGCGGGGACGCTCGCGTCGGCCCGGCAGTACCGCGACCAGATGAAGGCCTTCATGACCGGGTCGACGGACGCAATCGCCCACGTCCAGGAAGGCATCGTCGTGGATGTGAACCCGGCCTGGGTCGAGCTCTTCGGCTACGAGGATGCGGGAGCCCTCCTCGGCCAGCCGCTCATGGATTTCTTCCACCAGCGCAGCCACGCGGCCCTGAAGGGCGCGCTGGTGGCGACCTCGCAGGGCCGCTGGACGGACCACTCGCTGGCGAGCGTCGCCGTGCTGCCCGGCGGCGCGGAACTCGCCGTGGACCTCGAGTTCGAGCGTTTCGAGTTCGAGGGCGAGCCGGCCATTCGCGTCAGGGTTCCGACGACCCGGCGCGACATCGCCTCGCTCACCGGCCAACTCGAGGAAGCGCTGCGGTTCGACACCGCGACCGGCCTCCTCAAGCGCGCGGCATTCCGGGAGCAGGCGACCGCCCAGGCGGCGCAGATGCTCAAGGCCGGCATGCGCGCGGTCGTCTACATCGAGCCCGACAAGGCCACGGCGCTCGAGAACGAACTCGGGTCGCTCGCGCTCGAGGACGTCATCGACGAACTCGGCACCTTGCTGCGCAGCCAGCTGCAGCCGGGCGATATCGCCGGGCGCGTGTCGGCGCGCGGTTTCGCGATTCTCGTCGAGCGCGGCAACGTGCGCGACCTGGATGCATGGATCGCGCGCGTCCTGCAACGCATGGCCGAACACGTCTTCCAGTCGGGCGAGCACCGCTCGGTCTCGGTCACCTGCAGCGCCGGCGCGACGGCCTGCAACTCGCAGGGCGAACTGCTTCAGGGCCCCCTCGACTCGTCCGTCAAGGCGTGTCGCGCAGCCGCGGCGGCCGGAGGCAACCGGCTGCTGCGCCCGGAACCGGCCACGGACAAGCCGGACGTGGAGGAAGCGGACCGCAACTGGGCCGCGCAGATCAAGGCGGCGCTGATGGCGAATCGCTTCCGCCTCGTGCAGCAGCCGATCGCGAGCCTCGTGGGCGACGGCGACTCGATGTTCGACCTCGTCGTGCGCATGCTCGACGAGAAGGGCAACGAGGTCCTGCCGTCCGAGTTCCTCGCCGCCGCGGCCCGCACGGACCTGATGAAGAACATCGACCGCTGGGTCGTTGGCGCCGCCATGAGCTTCTGCGCCGCGCGGAACCCGCATCGCGTCTTCGTCCGCATGTCGCGCGACTCGATGCGCGACCAGACGCTCGGCACCTGGCTGCACCAGCAGCTCAAGGCCTCGGGGGTCGAGGCCGGGCGGATGGTCATCGAACTGCCCGAGGAACTGGCGACGCGGCACCTCAAGGAAGCGAAGGAACTGCGCGCGCTCGTGACGCACCTCGGCTTCGAGTTCGCGATCGAGAACTTCGGCTCGGGACGCGATTCGACGCACCTGCTGCACCACCTGCCATCGAACTACGTGAAGATCGACGGGTCGCTGATGCAGGGCATCGCGAACGACCGGCCGCTGCAGGAGCGCGTCAAGGCGCTCGTGGACGCTGCGCGGTCGCACCAGGTGAAGACGATCGCCGAGCGAGTCGAGGACGCCAACACCATGGCGGTGCTGTGGCAGCTCGGCGTCGAGTTCGTGCAGGGCTATTTCGTGTCGAGTCCCGAGGAAGTCGTGCTCGGGGCGTGAAGAAGCGGATGGCGGACAGTGGTTGGCCACCATCCGCGTTTCTCTACCCGACGTCGACCTCGAGCCCGTCCACCTTCCTCCAGCCGCGCGGCAGCACCGCGCCGCGCTGGCCGCGCTCGCCGCGATAGTCCTCGAGTTCGCGGAAGCTCAGTCCCATGTGGCGCCCGCCCGACAGCACGCGCAGCGTCTGCCCCGGTGCGACGACCGCGATCGCGACGAGCGACTCCTCGCCCGTCGCCGCCTTCTTCGACGGGATGCCGAAGATCTTGTTGCCCTTCCCGCGCGGCAGTTCCGGCAGGTCGGCGACCGGAAACGCCAGCAGGCGCCCGTCGGTATTGACGGCAGCGAGCAGTGCCCCTTCGACAGCCGGCACCGGCGACGGCGCGATCACGGCGGATCCCTCCGGGACCTTGAGCACGGACTTGCCCGCGCGGTTGCGGCTGTGCAGGTCGGCGAGCTTCACCACGAATCCATACCCCGCGCCGCTCGCGAGCACCCAGCGCTCCTCGGGCTCGCCGATGAGCATGCCGGGAAACGTGGCGCCATCCGGCGGATCGAGGCGCCCGGAGAGCGGCTCGCCCTGCCCGCGGGCCGACGGCAGCGTGTGCGCAGGCAGGCTGTAGGCCCGGCCCGTGCTGTCGAGGAACACGGCGAGCTGCGTGCTGCGGCCACGCGCCACCGCGCGGAATTCGTCGCCCGTCTTGTAGGACAGCGTGCGCGGATCGATCTCGTGCCCCTTCGCGGCACGCACCCAGCCGCTGCGCGACAGCACGACCGTCACGGGTTCGCTCGCCACCAGCTCCGTCTCCGCGATCGCCTGCGCGGCCGCGCGCTCGACGAGCTTGCTGCGACGGCCGTCGCCGTACTTCTCGGCGTCCGCGATGATCTCGTCGCGCACCAGCTTCTTCAGCCGCGTCTTGCTCTTCAGGGTGCGGTCGAGCTCGTCGCGCTCCGCGGCCAGCTTCTCCTGCTCGCCGCGGATCTTCATCTCCTCGAGCTTCGCGAGGTGCCTCAGCTTGGTCTCGAGGATGGCCTCGGCCTGGGCCTCGGTCAGCTGGAAGCGCGCGATCAGCGCCGCCTTGGGGTCGTCCTCGTAACGGACGATGCGGATGACCTCGTCGAGGTTGAGGTACGCGACCAGCAGGCCGTCGAGGATGTGCAGGCGCGCGTCGACCTTTTCGAGGCGGTGCGTGAGGCGCCGCACGACCGTGTCCGTGCGGAACGTGAGCCACTCATCGAGCAGCGGCTTCAGCCCCATGACCCGCGGACGGCCGTCGCGCGCGATCACGTTCAGGTTCACGCGGTAGCTGCGCTCGAGGTCCGTGGTCGCGAAGAGGTGCGCCATGACCTGCTCGACATCGACGCGGTTCGAGCGCGGCGTGATCACGAGGCGCGTCGGGTGCTCGTGGTCGGACTCGTCGCGCAGGTCCTCGACCATCGGCAGCTTCTTCGCCCGCATCTGCGCGGCGATCTGCTCGAGCACCTTGGCGCCCGACACCTGGTACGGCAGCTCGTTGATGACGATCTCGCCGTCCTCGACGTCGTAGCGCGCGCGGGCCCGGAACGTGCCGTTGCCGGTTTCGTAGATCTTCGCGAGCTCCTCGCGGGGCGAGATGATCTCGGCGCCCGTGGGGAAGTCCGGGCCCTGCACGTGCTCGAGGAGCTGCGGCAGCGTCGCCTTCGGATCCTCCAGCAGGCGCACGCAGGCCGCTGCCACCTCGCGCAGGTTGTGCGGCGGGATGTCCGTGGCCATGCCGACCGCGATGCCCGTGGCCCCGTTCAGCAGCACGTTCGGCAGCCGCGCCGGCAGCAGTGACGGCTCCTCGAGCGTGCCGTCGAAGTTCGGTGTCCAGTCCACCGTGCCCTCGCCCAGTTCCGAGAGCAGCACCTCGGCGTAGCGCGTGAGCTTCGACTCTGTATAGCGCATCGCCGCGAACGACTTCGGGTCGTCCGGCGAGCCGAAGTTGCCCTGCCCGTCCACGATCGGGTAGCGGTAGGAGAACGGCTGCGCCATGAGCACGAGCGCCTCGTAGCAGGCCGAGTCGCCGTGCGGGTGGAACTTGCCGATCACGTCGCCCACGGTGCGCGCCGATTTCTTGTGCTTGGCCGTGGCGGCGAGACCGAGCTCGCTCATCGCGTAGATGATGCGGCGCTGCACGGGCTTCAGCCCGTCGCCGACGTGCGGCAGCGCGCGGTCGAGGATCACGTACATCGAGTACTCGAGGTACGCCTTCTCGGTGAAGGCCTTGAGCGGCAGCCGCTCGATGCCCTCGAAGTTGAGTTCGTTCTGCGTGGTCACGGGATCTCCCGCCTGCTCACGGCTGGGGGGCCGCCAGGTTGCCCTTGGTCTCGAACCACTCGCGACGGTCGGACGCGCGCTTCTTCGCGAGCATCATGTCCATGACCTGGTCGGCGTGGTCCTTCGCCTCGACGGTGAGTTGCACGAGGCGGCGCGTCTCAGGCGCCATCGTCGTCTCACGGAGCTGCAGCGCGCTCATCTCGCCGAGGCCCTTGAACCGGGTCACGACGGGCTTCGCGCGCGGGTTCTCGGTGCGGATGCGGTCGAGGACGCCGTTGCGCTCGGCATCGTCGAGCGCGTACTCGACCTGCTTGCCGTAGTCGATGCGATACAGCGGCGGCATGGCGACGAACACGTGGCCAGCGAGCACCAGCGGCCGGAAATGCCGCAGGAAGAGCGCGCAGAGCAGCGTTGCGATGTGCGCGCCGTCGGAGTCGGCGTCCGCGAGGATGCAGACCTTGTGATAACGCAGCCCCGAGATGTCGTCGCTCGCCGGGTCCACGCCGATCGCCACCGTGATGTCGTGGACTTCCTGCGACGAGAGGATCTCGCCCGCCTCCACCTCCCAGGTGTTCAGGATCTTGCCGCGCAGGGGCATCACGGCCTGGAATTCGCGGTCACGTGCCTGCTTCGCCGAGCCACCCGCGGAGTCGCCTTCGACGAGGAAGAGTTCCGTGCGCTTGGGATCCTGGCTCGTGCAGTCGGCGAGCTTGCCGGGCAACGCCGGCCCGCTCACGACGCGCTTGCGCGCGACCTTCTGGCTCGCCTTGAGCCGGCTCTGGGCGTTGGCGATTGCGAGTTGCGCGATGCGCTCGCCCGATTCGGGGTGCTGGTTCAGCCACAGCCCGAACTGGTCCTTGACGATCCCGGAGACGAACGCCGCCGGCTCGCGGGAAGTGAGCCGCTCCTTGGTCTGTCCGGCGAACTGCGGATCGCGCATCTTGGTCGAGAGCACGTAGCTCGCGTCGTCCCACACGTCCTCCGGCGCCAGCTTCAGGCCCCGGGGCAGGAGATTGCGGAACTCGCAGAACTCGCGGATCGCCTCCGTGAGGCCGAGCCGGAACCCGTTGACGTGAGTGCCGCCCTGCAGCGTCGGGATCAGGTTGACGTAACTCTCCTCGACGCGCGCGCCGCCGTCGATGCGCCAGGCCACCGCCCAGTCGACGCCTTCCTGCTCGCCTTCCACGCTGCCGGTGAAGGCTTCCTCGGGCAGCCACTCGCCGCCTTCGAGCGATTCGCGCAGGTATTGCTCGAGACCGCCCGTGTAGACCCACGTCTCCTTCTCGCCGGTCTTCTCGACCGCGAGTCGCATCTCGAGGCCCGGGCACAGCACGGCCTTGGCCTTGAGCACGTGCTTCAGCTTCGGGATCGAGATCTCCGCACTGTCGAAGTAGGACGGGTCCGGCCAGAAGCGCACCGTCGTGCCCGTGTTGCTCTTCCCGACCTCGCCGACGACCTCGAGCTTCGAGCTCACCTTCCCGTTCTTGAACGAGATGTTGTATTCCTTGCCGCCGCGCCGCACCCAGCACTCGAGGTTCTTCGAGAGCGCGTTCACGACCGACACGCCGACGCCGTGCAGACCGCCCGAGAACTTGTAGGTCCTGTCGGAGAACTTGCCGCCTGCGTGAAGCCGCGTGAGGATCAGCTCGACGCCGCTCACTTTCTCCTTCGGGTGGATGTCGACCGGCATGCCGCGACCATCGTCGGTGACTTCGATCGACCCGTCCTTGTAGACGGTGACGGAGATGCGGCCGCAGTGGCCCGAGAGCGCCTCGTCCACGCTGTTGTCCACGACTTCGTGGACGAGGTGGTTCGGCCGGCTCGTGTCGGTATACATGCCCGGCCGGCGCCGGACGGGCTCGAGTCCGCTCAGGACCTCGATGTCTTGAGCGGTGTAGGTCTGGGTCATCTGGAGTCGTTCCGCGGGCTCGCGTCGCAAAAGGCGCGCGGATTCTAGCAGCGCGGCCGCGCGGTGGCACGCGGGCATGCGCCGCGCAACACGCTCGTCCCACTACCGGCGCCGGCACGCCGGGAACGGCCGCGGAAACGCCGTAAACCCTTCCATGGGGGCTCCGGGCGCCGCGTCCATGCGGCGCACGGTTCCGCGGCCGTTCCCGGCATGCCGACGCCCACGACGCGACGCGTTGCGTCGCCGCCGGCCGCGTTGGCCGACGCGCGGGTGTCGGGGGTGCATTCGGCGGGCGTCGCGCGGCACGGACGCCGCGCGCGAGCCCCCATGGACGGGTTTACGGCGTCCCGCCGGATGCACCCCCGGCAGCCGCACGAGCGGCGAAGATGCCCGCTACGCGAGGTCGCGCACCAGCGCGTCGCGCGAAGCCGCCGGCAACGGATCGACGGCGTGTCGGTAGCGATCGTGGTCCATGCCGATCGAGATCGCCGCCCCACCCTTCGCGGCCGCGACCATCGCGGGCGTGAGTTCGAAGCGCAGGAAATGCACCGACGAAGTCTTCTCGTCGTTCTCGCGCTCGAGGTCCTCGTCGGCGATCGCGAACACGCGCTCGTGCCCGGCGACCTGCACCCAGCAGCGGTCCTCGATGCCCTTCAGCTCCGCGAGCGCCACGCGACGCTGCTCTGCGTCGGGGTACTCGATCAGCAGCGTCGCTTTCCAGTTGGAGCCGTCCGGAATGAGCGGGTTGTATGCCGCGAGCTCGTCGGCGATGCCCGCCGGCTCGAAGATGCGCTCGATGCGCAGCATCTCCTGCACCTGGTACTGGACGGTGAGCCGATCCTCGAAGCACCACGTCGCATTGGGGCCGCACTGCAGGGTGCGCGCCCGCTTGTGCGCGAGCACCTTCGGGCGAAACTCGGCGCGCTGCTTCGCGTATTGCTCGAGGCTGAAGAGGTCGTCCGGGCGCAGCTTGCCATGCGCCACCGCCGAGGTCGTCGAGATCATGCCGTTGCCCCGATGCCGTTCAGAGTCCATAAGCCATGCGCAGCATCGTGAGCGGGTGCGTCGGCCCCTTGCCGCCCTCGATGCCGGACTCGATCTGGTGGCCGGCCATGGGGCAGTCGCTGCCGTAGAAGTCCGGCGAGGCGCCCTGCACCTTCGAGAAGACGGGCTTGCCGATCTTCATGGAGATGTCGCGGTACTCGCGCTTCACGCCGTAGGTGCCGTTGTGGCCGGAGCAGCGCTCGATGACGTCCACCTCGGTACCGGGGACCAGCTTCAGCACGTCCCGCGTCCTCAACCCGAGGTTCTGCACGCGCAGGTGGCAAGGCACGTGATAGCTCACCTTGCCGAGCTGCCGCACGAAGTCCGTGCGCAGCAGGCCGGCCTTGTGCCGGAGCATGAGGTACTCGAACGGGTCGAACATCGCCGCCTTGACCTTCTGCACCTGCGGATCGTCCGGGTACAGCAGCGGCAGTTCCTGCTTGAACATGAGCACGCACGACGGGATCGGCGCCACGAGGTCGTGGCCAGCGTCCACGAGTGCGGCCATCGCGGGAATGTTCACGCGCTTCGCTTCCTCGATCGAATCGAGGTCGCCGAGCTCGAGCTTGGGCATGCCGCAGCAGCGCTCCTGGGGAATCACGCTCACCGGGATGCCGTTGTGGCGGAACACGGCCGCGAGGTCCGCATCGATGTCGGGCTCGCTGCGATTGCAGTAGCAGGTCGTGAACAGGGCCACGCGCCCCTTGGTCTCCGGCGTCGCCTTCACCTCAAGACCCGGCCGGTCGCCGCGCGCGACGCGCTTGCGCCCGGAGTCGCTGTAGTACCCGGGGATCGGCGCCTCGGGGTGCACGCCGAGTGTCTTGTCGAGCACTGCGCGACCGAGCCTGCTGCCGTTGACCGCGTTGACGACCTGGGAGACGACCGGGACGCCGGCGATGGAGCCCACCAGGTCGGTCGCGGTGAGCACCTTGTTGCGCAGCGGCGCCCCTTCTTTGCGGAAGTGCACGGCCTTCGCCCGAAGCATCAGGTGCGGGAAGTCGATGTTCCAAGGGTGAGGCGGCACGTACGGACACTTGGTCATGTAGCACATGTCGCACAGGTAGCAGTGGTCGACGACCTCCCAGTAGACCTTCTTCTCCACCTTGTCGAGCTCGCCCGTCGGCGATGCGTCGATCGCGTCGAAGAGCAGCGGGAACGCGTTGCAAAGGCTGAAGCAGCGACGGCAGCCGTGGCACAGGTCGTAGACCCGCTCGAGTTCCTTGAAGAGTG
>JBBIVG010000080.1:0-1483 GCA_037439865.1 Nevskiaceae bacterium | reverse complement strand
GATTCCTCGTCGAAGAAGTCCGGGTTGCGCCAGTCGATCGGGTGTCGCGTCGGCGCCGCGAGACTGCCTTCACGCCCGGCGGGTGTGCTTGTTCCTTCGGCCATCGTCGTCTCCTGCGATCCCGGCGGCACGGGCCCGCCAGTAAAAAGGGCGGACCCGCGGGGGCCCGCCCTCTCCTGCAACCGGCTGTGGACGGTCGATCAGAGGGCGTCGAGCGCCTTCTGGAAGCGGTTCGCGTGCGAACGCTCGGCCTTCGCCAGCGTCTCGAACCAGTCCGCGATCTCGTCGAAGCCTTCGTCGCGCGCGGACTTGGCCATGCCCGGGTACATGTCGGTGTATTCGTGGGTCTCGCCCGCGATGGAGGCCTTCAGGTTGTTCGACGTGCTGCCGATCGGCAGCCCCGTCGCCGGGTCGCCGACCTGCTCGAGGTATTCGAGATGGCCGTGCGCGTGCCCGGTCTCGCCTTCCGCCGTCGAACGGAACACCGTGGCTACGTCGTTGAACCCTTCGACGTCCGCCTTCTGCGCGAAATACAGGTAGCGGCGATTCGCCTGGGACTCGCCCGCGAACGCGTCCTTCAGGTTCTTTTCGGTCTTCGTGCCCTTCAAGGTCTTCATGGATACCTCCGGAGTGTCTGTACTCGCCGCCAGGACGAGTGCTGTTTAGACTAAGTCTAACGTGACTCCAATCTAGGCCGCAGCGGGTACTAAGTCAAACGTTAGCACCCGAGGAACGGTGCCGACGATTCGCAGACTCCAGTATTGCGGTTTCAACCGCGTTGACCCCCGACGACCCCTGTGCAAGGCTTGCCCGCCCCGGAGACCGCCGTGACCAGCAAGAAAGCCAGGACCCTCGATTTCGAACAGGCCCTCGCCGAGCTCGAGGCCGTCGTCGAGCGGCTCGAGCACGGGGAACTCCCCCTCGAGGATGCGCTCAAACAGTTCGAACGCGGCATCGAACTCGCGCGCAGCTGCCAGGTCTCCCTCCAGCAGGCGGAACAGAAGGTGGAGATCCTGCTGCAGAAGACCCCGGAAGCCGAGCCTGAACCCTTCGAAACGGACGAGTGATCCGCCCGCGCGACTGCGGGGCCCGCCGATGAACGCCACACTGAATGCCCGCCTCGACGAATGGCGGCGCCGCGTCGAGCGGGAACTCGATCGCTGGCTGCCGGCCGAGACCGCGGTGCCGGGCCGCCTTCACGCGGCCCAGCGCTACAGCGTGCTCGGGCCCGGCAAGCGCATCCGTCCTGCGCTCGTATACGCGACTGCCGAAACGCTCGGCGTGTCGCTCGATCAGGTGGACGCGGCGGCCAGCGCCGTCGAACTCATCCACGCCTATTCGCTGGTGCACGACGACATGCCGTGCATGGACAACGACGTGCTGCGCCGGGGCAAGCCCACGGTCCATGTGCAGTTTGGCGAGGCCGGTGCCCTGCTGGCCGGCGATGCCCTGCAGGCCCTGGCCTTTGAACTTCTCACCCCGC
>JBBIVG010000079.1:0-11715 GCA_037439865.1 Nevskiaceae bacterium | reverse complement strand
GTCGCGAACGACTTCCACACGTACTACAACGCGCACCAGTTCCTGGTGGACGACGCGGAGCTGCGCGATGCGCGGTTGACGCTGGTCCAGGGGCTGCGCCAGGTGATCCGCAACGGCCTCGGCCTGCTCGGCGTGTCCGCGCCGGAGGCGATGTGACGTGACCGGGAAGCCGGGCAAGACGCTCAGCCGCGACTTCAAGCACGTCAAGCGCCACACGCCTGGGGCCCAGGCGTTCAGCGGTTGGGTCGGGCTCTGCGTGGGGCTGGCGGTCGGGCTCGCCGTCGCGCTCGGCGTGTTCCTGCACTACCGGAACATGCCCGCGCCGGAGCCGAAGCCGGCCGCAGGGAAGGCCCCGGCCTCGGCGGGAGCGCCGGAAGAGGCACCTGCGCCGGCCGATTCGTCGAAGGGCCTGACGTTCTACGACGACCTGCCGCGGCAGGAGGTCGAGGTGCCAGCGAAGGATGCCGCGAAGCCCGGCGCCAAGCCTGCCAAGCCCGCACTTCCGGCGGGTGACGTGATCCTGCAGGCCGGCTCGTTCAAGCAGGCGGCCGAGGCGGACAAGCTGCAGGCCAAACTCGCGCAGTACGGGATCAACGCGAAGATCCAGCGCTTCGCGCTCGAAGACGAGACCTGGTTTCGCGTGCGCATCGGGCCGATCGCGACGGTCGAGGAGCTCGAGACGATCCGCGCGAAGCTCGCCGAGGCCGAGGTCGAGGCGACGCCGGTCACGCCGACGATCGGCGAGCCCCCGCCTTGAGAAATAGGTGCCAGGCACCGAATTTCCGATTTCGGAAATTCGGTGCCTGGCACCTATTTCTCAAGGGCGTGCCAGTACTGCTCGCGCAGCTTCGCCTTGAGGATCTTGCCGGTTGCCGTCATCGGCATCTCGCGCACGAATACGACGTCGTCGGGCAGCCACCATTTCGCCATCTTTGGTGCGAGGAACTCGAGCAGCTCGTCGCGTGACAGCTCCTGTCCGTCCTTCGGGACGATTACGAGCACCGGCCGCTCGTCCCACTTCGGATGAAACGCCGCCACGGCGGCGGCGAGCGCCACCTTCGGATACGACATCGCGGCGTTCTCGACGTCGATCGAGCTGATCCATTCGCCGCCCGACTTGATCACGTCCTTGGTGCGGTCGGTGATCTTCATGAAGCCGAGTTCGTCCCAGGTGGCGACGTCGCCCGTCGGGAACCAGCCGTCCGCGTCGAGCACCTTGCCGCCCTCGCCCTTGAAGTAGCCCGAGGCGATCCACGGCCCGCGGATCCACAGCGGCCCGAACGTCTGGCCGTCCTTCGGCGCGACCTTGCCTTCCGCGTCACGCACCTGGATCTCGGCGCCGAACGGCACGCGCCCCTGCTTCAGGAGTTGCGCCGTGCGCTCCTCCTCCGGCAGCGCCAGCACCTCGGGTGTCGGGGTACTGAACGTGCCGATCGGGCTCGTCTCGGTCATGCCCCACGCGTGGATCGCCGTCACGCCGTGCAGGTCCTTGAGTGCCTTCTGGATCGCCGGCGGCAGCGCCGTCCCTGCGACGAGGCAACGTTCGAGCGTATCGAGCTTGAGCCCCTTCTCGCCCGTGTACGCCAGCAACATCGTCCAGATGGTCGGCACGCCGACCGAGAAGGTCACGCCCTCGCCGGAGATCAGCTCGTGGAGGCTCGCCCCGTCCATGCGATTGCCAGGCAGCACCATCTTCGCGCCGACCATCGGGCACGCGTACGGCATCGACCAGCCGTTCGCGTGGAAGAGCGGCGCGATCGGCATGACACTGTCGAGGCTCGAGAGCGCGAACCCGTCGCGCTGCGACCCAGACAGCGCGTGAATCAGCGTGGAGCGATGGCTGTACAGGACGCCCTTGGGGTTGCCGGTCGTGCCCGACGTGTAGCAGAGCGACGACGCCGCCCGCTCGTCGAATTGCGGCCACGCATAGTCCTCGCTGCCCGCGGCGATCCAGTCCTCGTAGGACGTGAGCTCGAGCAGCTTCGACGTCGGCAGCTGCGATCGCTCGCAGAGCACGACGAAGTGTTCCACGCAGCCGATCTGCGGCGCGATGCTCTCGACGATCGGCAGGAGGTCCGCGTCGAAGAACAGGATGCGGTCCTCGGCGTGCCGGATGATGTACTCGATCTGCTCGTGGAAGAGCCGCGGGTTCACGGTGTGCAGCACGGCGCCCATGCCGGAGACGCCGTAGAAGCACTCGACGTGCCGATAGGTGTTCCAGGCCAGCGTCGCGATGCGATCGCCAGGCTGGATGCCCTTCGACGTCAACGCCTGCGCCAGTTTTCGCGCGCGAAGCTCGATGGTGGCGTAGTTCGTCCTGTGAATGCTGCCGTCAACGAGGCGCGAGACGACCTCGCGGCCCCCGTGATTCGCGGCTGCGTGGCGGATCAACGACGAGATCAGCAGGGGATGATCCTGCATCAGGCCGTGCATGGTTTGCTCCGATCGGACGGTCGATGTCCTACGAACCAGTGGACGCGGGCGCCGCAGCGATCCGACCTGCAAGCTCGCGCATCGGCGCGAGCGCCTGCACTTCTGCGGGCGCATCGTGGATCTCGGCCGCAGCCGCATTGAGCGCCTGCTGCCGTGCCGCGCGCCCCGCGGCGTCGTTCTCCTGTGACAGCGCGCTCGCGAGCAGCGCTTCGGCATAGTCGCGACGGAAGTACGTGTCCTTGGCACCGGCCCGCTTCTCGCGGTCGTAGAAAGCGAGCGCCGGCGCCAGCTCGGTCCGCGCCTCCGCGACCCGACCCTGGTAGGCCAGGGCCAGTGCCAGCTGGACCTGCCGCTGCGAGCGGTCCGAGTCCGGATTGTCGAAGGGGTTCAGCGGCAGCGCGAGCCGCTTTCGTGCAGCAGTCTCGGCGTCCGCATAGCGCTCCACCTGCAATGCGGATTCGCTCACCATGCCGTATGCGAGCTGAAGCAGGTTGTCGTGCAGTCGTTTGCCGAAGCTGTCTCCGGCCTCGATCGGCAGCGTTTCGAGGTACGCCGCGGCGGCGGATGCCCTATTGAATGCGCTTTGCGCATCCCCGAGCAGCAACTCGAAGCGAGATCGCCTGATCGGAACCCGCGCCAGAGTGAGGACGCGCCTCAAATTGCCTTCCGCGAACTGCTTCGCGGACTCCTCACTCGCCTTGACCCCGCCCGCGAAATCACGCTCGGCGTCGCTGCGTCGCCCGACGGCTGCCTCAAGCATCGCGAGCTGGTACCAGGTGTCCTCCAGTTGCGGCTGGAGCGACGACGGCAGGCGCTCGTCTTTGCCAAGCGCCAGGGTCCCGTTCGCCTCATTGATGGCAGCGTCGATTTCCCCTCGCTCGAACATCCGTGCGGCCACCTGGCCGCGCCCCATCAGCCAGTACTGCCACGTGCCCAGATCCGCCGGATTGAATCGCACGACGTCTTCGCCCGCCTGCGTCGCCTGATCCGCGTACCGGGCGGCCGCGGCCTCGTCATGTCGAGTGCCCGCAATCTCGCCGAGCAGGTTGGCCGCCAGGGCGCGGTTTTTCATGGAACGGAGATCGCCCGGGCGTTTCGCGAGCACCTTCTCCGCGATGTCGTAGACCTCGCGCTCCAGCCGGTCGGCTTCGTCCAGGCGGCCGAGCTGCATCGCATGGCGTGCCTCGGAGTCCGCGGTGTCGGCGTAAACCGAGGCCGCGGTCAGGTTCCTGAGGTCAACCGCCCCGATTCCGGCCAGGAGGTCGCGAGCCTCGTCGCACATCGCGATGCCCTGCTCGAGCTTCGGCTGGGCGTGGCTCGAGTGATTCAGGATGTCGGCGTACGTGATCTTCAGGTCGTTGGACGTCGCCGGCTCCTTGAGGAACGGGCGCAACAGCTTGGCCGCATCCGGCAGGTCCGCGGGTTTGGACGTCGGCCCGCCCGCGACTCCCCAGACCGAATACGGAATGAACATGGAGAGCGCCATGCCGTGTGCAACTGCGGCGCTGCTGTCGCCGCCATCGCGTAGCTTCTGGAACAGCTCGCGAGCCTCAGCAATCTTCTTGTTGCCGCCCTGGATGTCATCGCCGGCGAGCCGCGCACCGCCGCCGCGCAGGAGCGCCATGCCGCGATAGATCTGAGTCTGCGTCGTTACGAGTTGCGGCGGCAGCCCGTCGAAGTACTTCACCGCCTGGTCTGAGAGCTTGATGATGGTCTCGAGCCGGCCCGTCGGCTCGAGCTCGGCGTAAAAGTCTTCGATCAGGAATCCGACGAGCTTTTCGGCGTCACTGCGCGCCTGCTGCGCTTGCGCGTCTGCTTTCTTCGCGCGTTGCTGGCTTACCCATCCATAAACGGCGCTTGCGGCGGCAACAACCATCAGCACCGCGCAGACCGTCGCGATCATCCGCGCGCGTACGAGAGCCCGCTTGGTCGCGGCCTCACGCTCACGTTGCGCCGCGAGCCTCCGCTCGGCTTCGTCGCGCGCCTCGCGCTCGTGGCGGAGATCGCGGCTCGACGCGACGACGCTGCAGAGCACGTCGTGCGTGAGCTCCACCCGGCGCATGTCGAGACGTTCCTCGATGCGCAGGAGGCGGCGGTCGACGAGCTTGGCGAGTGCGTCGGGCGCGGCTCCCGCCGCATCCAACGCCTTCCTCACGCGCTCCTCCGCCAGGCTCTCGCGGTAGCCCGACTCCGTGAGCAACTCGTCCTCGATGACGCGTCGCACGCCGTCCGGCTGGTCCGCGAGCGCGCGCTCGTAGAATTCCGTCAGGATCGTGTCGCGCGAGCCCGCCAGCAGGTCGGCCGAGATTTCCGGGCGCTTCTGGGCGATGCGGACGGTGTTGAGCTCGCGGCAGACCAGGCTCAGGAGCGACGGCTCGACTTCGGCGTTGGCCAGCTCCGTGCCGCCCGCGACGAAACGGACGATCGACTCGGCGACCTCCTGCGAAACCAGGCGTCCGCCCGGCTGCATGACGGCGCTCAGCGCCTGCGCGCCGGTCATGCGGGCGAGACGCATCCGGTTCTGCGTGATCGACGGCATGATGGCCTTCACGCTTTCGAGGTGCGCAAGGTAGTCCTCACGCAGCGAGATCAGGATGCGGTAATCGGCCCGCGCGAAGTCGAAGTCCTCGGCGGCGGCCTCGTCCTGGTCGAGTCGCGCTTCGAGCGCGGCGGGCGGCCGGTTCTCGACGAGGTCGGCGAGGTCCTCGAGGAACTGCTTCGCCCGGAGCCGACCCCGGTCGTCGGCCTGCGCGAGAGTGAAGATCTCCTCGAACTGGTCGAAGATCAGCAGTGGCAGCAGCGTGCGGCCGCTCGAGTCGCGCAGCAGGTCGCCGCGATGGTGCAGGAACTCCCACAGCGACTCGCCTTCGATCGCGGTGCCCGGCCGGGTCCAGTGCCCGGCGGCGGCCGTGGCCCGGAAGATGGCCTGCTTGATCTGCTCGGACGGCGACGGGGAATCGGGGTTGTAGTCGACGCGCACGTAGACCGGGCAAAAGCCTTCATTGCGCAGTCGCGGCACGAGGCCGGCGCGCAGCAGCGACGTCTTGCCGAGGCCCGACTGGCCGAACAGCACCGTCAGGTTCTTGCGCTGGACGCGGCGGGCGAGTTCCGCGGCCTCCTCGTCGCGGCCGTGGAAATAGGCCCGGGTTTCTTCCGTGTAGGAAGACAAGCCGAGCCAGGGGTTCTCCGGGTCGATGGTGACCGACGCGGCGAGGTCGTCCTGCTTCAGGTTCATGCGCGACGCCCGCTGAAGAGATCCTTGAGACGACGCAGGAACTCGGGCGTCGGCTCGCCGCCCGGCATCCGCGTGATGTGCAGCGCCCGGAACTTGTCCGGCACGAGCGCCTCGGACTCGGGCGTGTCGTCGATGCAGACGGGCAGGATGAACACGCCGCCTTCGGCGATGTTGAGCGAACGATCGACGGCGTAGTTCCACTCGCGGCGGAAATAGGCTTCGTGGCGTCGCTGCGTGGTCGCCGAGATCACCGGCACGAAGAAGCTGCAGCGCCCGATGTTGGCGCGGATCTTGCGGTCGTAGTCGTCGCCGCCTTCGAGGCGGTCGAGGTCGAACCACGTATTGATGCCGGCCGCGTCCATGGCCGCCTTCAGCCGTTGCACCGCGGGGAGGTCCTCCCGGGCGTAGCTGATGAAGACCGCGTTTTCCGGCATCTCCCGCGACGGCGGGAGGAACCGCTGGGGAACGATCGCCGGGCCGGAGGCCGAAGAGACGGCGTTGCCCTGTCGCTTCATCCAGCGGGCGTGAAGGTCCGCGACGAACGACTCGGCGCCGCCATACACGCGCGTGCGCACACTCACCTGCTGCAGGAACGCCACGAGGCGTTCGTCCTTCATCGTGTGGTCGTCGGCCAGGATTTCGCCCACGTCGCGCGGATCGGACAGACGCTTGCGCTTCGCCATGCGCAGGAAGAGCCGCGCGAGCCAGTTGGAGAAATCGCTGCCGATCAGGAGCAGGTGATTGTGCTCGAGCTCGTGGAAGAGCTTCTCGGGCGTCAGGTGCTCCGACTGCAGCGCGCAGATGAACTCGAGCATGTCCTCGTCGGAAACGACGTAGGTCGGGGACGCCGAGAGCCGGCCCAGCAGGTGATACACAACAGCGCGCTGCAACTGGCTGCGCTCCGCGGGCAGGTCCTGCACGCGGTTCGGAGCATAGGCAATGACGTCGGCCGTGGACTGCCCGCCATAGCGCTCCATGTTCACCGCCTTCTCGAGCAGCGGGTCGAACGTCGTGGTGATGAAGAGATCGAAGTCGGTGATCTGCGCAAGCTGGCGCAGGGCCAGCGGCGGCTCGAACTCGACCTCACGCATGACCGAGCGCAGTCGTGTGTAGGCCTCCTCGCGCCGGCCGCGCTGGCCGAGGTAGGCACACACGACGTCGTTCAGCGTGAGCGGCTGCGGCAGGACGGTCGGGTCCACCGAGAGCTTCGCGGCCAGCTTCTCTGCGAGGTATTCGTAGAGTGGGCGCAGGCCGCGGTCCGTCTGCACCCGCAGCAGGTCGGGACCGATGATCGGGATGACCCGCTTTTCCTCGATGTAGTTGAGGAGGTCGTCCCAGGCGTCCTCGTCGAAGTTCTCGAGGGCGGGAAGCGCAGCTGTCATGGGGTCATCCTCCCGCCGCAAAGGCGGGGATGCGTGAACGGCGACCAGGAACGATTCGTGCGGACGCGCGCAGGCATGCTGCGGCGCAGCGAAAAAAGGGAACCCTTGCGACCCGAGACGATCGGCCTGCCGGGCATGTTCTCCTCCCCCCTGGCTGTGCCGAGTGTAGCGGGATTTTCGGCGGACGCGAGATCTGTGCGTCGCGCGTGGGCGGGAGTCACCCGGGCCGTCAGGCCCGGCGAGCGCCCGCGTCCGCGTACTCGGCCAGCCCCTTCTGCACGAGCCAGTCGCGGTTATAGAAGCGCGACAGGTACTTCTGCCCACCGTCGCAGAGGATCGTGACGATCGTGTGGCCAGGCCCGAGCTCGCGCGCCGCGCGGACGGCCGCCGCGACGTTCGTACCGCTGGTGCTGCCGAGGAACAGTCCTTCGACGTGCAGCAATCGGTACGTGGTTCGGACGATCTCGGGGTCCTCGATGCGGACCGCGTCGTCGATCGGCGCGCCCTCGAGGTTGGCGGTGACGCGGCCGATGCCGATGCCCTCGGTCACCGAGCTCGAACCCTCGGACTTGAGGGCGCCCGTCCTGACCCAGTTGTAGAGCCCGCTGCCCATCGGGTCCGCCAGCACGACGCGCAGGCCCGGTTTCTGCTGCTTGAGGTAGCGCGAGACGCCACCCATGGTGCCACCCGTGCCCGTCGCGCAGACGAAGGCGTCGATGCGGCCGTGGGTCTCGTGCCAGATTTCCGGGCCCGTCGTGGCGTAGTGCGCATCTCGGTTGGCGGTGTTGTCGAACTGATTGCCGCAGACCGCGCCCTCGATCGAGGCGGCCACGCGGGGCGCCATCTTCTGGTAGTGATTGTCGTCGGCGTACGGGACGGTCTTCACGACCTGCACTTCGGCGCCGAGTGCACGCAGCAGCGCCACCTTCTCGGGCGACTGGTTGTCCGGCATGACAATGACGCAGCGATAGCCGCGCGCGTTGCAGAGATGCGCGAAGCCGATGCCCGTGTTGCCGGCCGTGCCTTCGACCAACGTGCCGCCGGGTTTCAGTAGGCCCTTGCGCTCGAAGTCCTCGAGGATGCCCTTCGCTGCCCGGTCCTTGACCGAGCCGCCCGGGTTCAGGAACTCGGCCTTGCCGAGGATCTCGCAGCCCGTCTCGTCGCTGAAGGAACCCAAGCGGATGAGCGGAGTGTGGCCGACGGTGTCGGAAAAGCCGTTGCGGATGGTCATGGGTGCCTGCGCAGGTGGTGACGAGTTCATTCTAAAGGCATGCGCCGCCACGGGCCGAATGCCGGCCGATTCAGGAGGGGCTGATCAGGCGCACCGTGGGGAAGTAGGAGCGGATGCGCGACACATCGCGCGTCAGCAGCGTCATGCCGGCGACTGCCGCGTGTGCGCCGATGAAGAAATCGGGCAGGACGCCGGTCTTCGAGGCTCCGCCCCTCCTTCGATAGGCAACGAACGCCTTCCCGGCAAGGAAGAGCGCCTCGCGAGGCAACAACTCCAGCACCTCGATGTCGCCGTCCGACAGCGCACTGTCGAGTTCCTCGATACGTCTGAACGCGATCGACAGCTCGGCGTAGATCACAGGATTGATGCAAAGCCTGTCGCGAAGATGCGCGGCCTCGAGCTGCCGCTGCGACCATTGGCGCCACGTCGCATCGTCCTCCACGATGTCGAGCAGCACGTTGGTATCGACGAGGATCATGTAGCGACACCGCGTTCAGCGGGCTCCGCGCGTGAGCGCCATGATCTGTTCCGTCGTCATCTTCACTGTCGCCCGGCCGACGAGCTTGTCGAACCGGCTTCGCGCTCGGCGGCGACCCGTTCGCTCCCCCTTCGCCAGCCGCAGCCTGATCTCGCCGTCGCGCGTCAGCTCGAAATCCACCGCGGAGCCCGTCTGGACGCCCAGGTAGTCGCGGACTTTCTTCGGGATGGTCACCTGGCCTTTGGACGTCACTGTAGTTGCCATGAAGGTATTACCTAGTCTTTGCTTAGTAATACCCTAGCAAGAATGCATCTCAATCGCCATGACTCCGAAGGCCGGTCGCCGCGGGCTGCCGGGCGGCGGGAGGCTGCCAGCCGCCCGGCTAATCAATCAA
Source organism: Nevskiaceae bacterium (assembly GCA_037439865.1). GTDB lineage: Bacteria > Pseudomonadota > Gammaproteobacteria > Steroidobacterales > Steroidobacteraceae > RPQJ01. The sequence goes on along the minus strand of JBBIVG010000079.1, from coordinate 2,562 downwards.
AGGCGCTGTCGATGGGGCCCTGGCTTTGCGTGAGTGACGATGATCTCGACAATGTCCTCTTCGACGAACGGCAACTGCTCACTGCCCGCAGCAGACGAGATAGTGCCGTCGACGATCGTGACGTTGTCGATGCGACGACCGTCCTTCAAGACGATCGAGACAACCTGGTATCCCATTCCGCTCTCGGGCTGACGGTTGAGCACTGCCGCCCAGGACACGCCCAGCCGGAGCGGCCTCGCGATCGCGTCATCCGCGACCATCAGGACTCCAGGGGTACGGCTCGGTCGAGCCGTGCCATGACAATCGCGATCGACTCCAACTCCCCGTCGAGCTTTGGTAGCCGAACCACGGCCGCTATGCTGACCCACATCAGCGAGTGCGCCGTCCATCCCCGGTGGCGCGGAGTCAGGCGAAGGGTCGTCAACCTCTCTCCACCGCCGACGTTCGACTGACACATCTCAACGATCAAGTCGGTGCCCGCCATCGCGACGACTCTCCCTGATCGACCATCGAGCCTGGCCGCCTGCGGCCCCTCGGCGGCTGTGAATTTCAGCCGCCGCCCGACTGGGGACCAGCCGACAGCTCGTGCCAGCCGGTCAACCATCCTTCCGAAGGAAAGCTCCGCCACAATTGTTCGCATCTTCACGGCTCAAATGGGACGACCCTGTATTCCGTGCCGCCACCCGTTGCCCAGGGACCCATCGTCGGCTGCGGGCCCGAAATCCGCGGGCCACGCACGTATTGGTGCCAGGGGGGTTGCACGGACCTGACCGCGGTTCCCGGGTTGTACGGGGGAAGAGACAGGTTCGCTGCGGCCTCGGATCCTGTCGCGTAAGGCGGCTCCCATCCTGCTCCACGGGTCAGCCAAGTACTCCGATAGGCGGGGTTCTCTGCCGGATAGTATTGCCAGAAGGGCCTGCCGGACCACTGCCCGATACCACTCGCGGCCCCGAGGACGACGACAGTCTCCATCGCGGTGTCCGGTGTCCATAGTGCCGCCAGCGACCCTGGGACAGCGTACAACGGGTTACCCGATTCGGTCTCGCGGTCGGCGTAGTACTGGGCGGCGTCGGCACCTGCCTGGGTGGACACTCCAAACGCCACAGAGGCCGCCTCGGAGACCGCGATGTTGGCCGCAACGACGAAGCCGACGTCGATTGGCAACGGGATCGGGCTTTCAGTCCGGCTCCCGGTCACGACCACTTCTTCGAGCGGCGCTGTCGCGCTGGCAAGGCCACTCGCATAGGCGGCGTCACCAGCCCCTAACGATCCCGCCGCAGCAACATTGGACTGCACCACAGCTGCGCCAACGAAGTCCGGCACGGACACGCTGATGCGGTCGTACAGCCGCGACATCTGCACGAACACCTGTTCGACGATCGCGCGCAGGCAACTCTCGGCGGCGTAATCCGCAGCCGGATGCCCGTTGAAGCACACGAATCCGGTCGGGTCGGTGTAACGCAACGGGTTGTTGCGGACGTAGCTGTACCGGTTCCACGCCTGTGAGTCGTACGGCGACTGCACGACAGGATCGGGGCTCAGGAATCGCCCGAGGACCGGGTCGTAGACGCGGCCGTTCATGTGGATGAGGCCGAGGTTGTCCACGTGTTCCTGGTCCGTGAATCCGCGCGGCGTCGTGGACTGCACCGTGCCCCACTCCGCGGCAGTCGGACTCGACGCCTGCCAGTCTCCCGAGCGCCGCGCCCCGAACGGCTGGTTCGAGCTCCTGGAAAGGAGCGCCCCGGTCGACGACACGAACCCGTCGACCCCGCCGAGATGATCTTCCAGCAGGTACACGGTCGTCGGCGTGCCGCCCGATGCGCGTGTCTGCACCGCCACGCGCCGTCCGTCCGCAACGATGTAGTGGCGTTGCGTGAGGCTGCCGTTGCGCGCCACGCGCTCGTACAGCCCGCCCGGCACGTAGACGGTTTCCACGACGTCCGCCCCGCCGCGCGCCACCTGCCGGATGCGCGCACGGTCTGGACCGTAGTCGAACGTCGCGTAGTTGCCGCTCGGATGCACCACTCGCGTCGGCAGGTCGTAGCTGGTCCACGCGATCGTCGTACCGCTCGCGTTCACGACGGCGCCGTTCGCGTCGTAGGCGTAGTTGTTCGCCCCGGCGGAGACGACCGCGTGCTTGCGGCTGGTATCGTACGTGTAGGCGCCGACGTCCGACTTGTACGTGACGTTGCCGATCTCGTCGTAATCCACATCCACCAGGCCGCCGCTCGAACTCCGCATGACATCGAGACGGTCGCGACTGTCGTAGGCGAATTCCTCGTACACGCCGAGGTTGCCTTCCTGTCGCGACTTGAGGTTGCCGGCCGGGTCCCACGTGTAGCTCAGGTCCTGGTAGTCGGCACCGCCCCCCAATCCTGCCGTTCGCGACCCGAGCAGGCCGGTGACGGGATCGTGGTTGCTCTCAATCTGCACTCCGTTGCCGAGCACTTCGCCGGATACCTGCCCGAGAGCGTCCACCGTCGAGAGTTGCCAGAAGATCGTGGCCGCGTCGTCGGCGTCTGTCAGGCGGACCAGCCGTCCGCGGTCGTAGTGCTGCCGTAC
>JBBIVG010000078.1:8585-11742 GCA_037439865.1 Nevskiaceae bacterium | reverse complement strand
ACCTGGAGCATGCCGGGATCCATCGGCACGTTGGTCCAGGTCTGGCCGCCGTCGCCGGACACCACGATGTGGCCGCGCGGACCGACGGCCACGAAGCGGTCGCCCGCCCGCGCCATCCCGAGCAGGAGCCGCTTCGCCGCGAGCGCCGATTCCATCGCCGGACGCTCGAGCACGTCCTGGTTGCCCTGGTCGGCAGCGGCCGGCGCGGTGACCTGCTGGGCCACGCCAATGGCAGGCACCGCGGCCAGCATGCTGAGCACAGCAGCCGCCCTTGCGATTGGACTGATCATCTTGTCCCCCGCTCGACGCATTCCAGCCGGCCAGCCCGGCCGGACGTCGAGTCACGTAGGGGTGCCCGGCGCCTGTTGCGCCAGGCACCCCTGCTTCGTCAGCGAATGCCCGCGCCCGCCAGCGAGTCCGGCTGCCAGTCGCGTTCCGGGAACGGCGCGCGATGCTCGATGCCGTAGTAGAGGCCGCAGTTACCCTGCGACATCCAGATGCCGGCGATCAGGTCGTAGCCGATCTGCAGCGAGGCGCCGATCGACTTGGAGTCGTACGCGAACGCCGAGTACGCGTACACGCCGCGGTAGAGCTGGCCGCGCGCGTCGTACTCGTCGGAGGCGACCGCCATCCAGCTGTCCTCGTCGAGGTAGAACGTACGCTTGTGGTAGATGTGCCGCTTCTCGGGCTTGAGCGTGGCTTCGACGACCCACACGCGATGCAGCTCCCACCGGGTGAGATCGGGGCTGAAGAAATTCGGCGTGGTCACCGCCTTCGCATCACCCGGGAAGTACAGCGCCTTGTAGTCGTTGTAGGGGATGTACATCTCCTTCTTGCCGACGAGCTTCCAGTCGTAGCGGTCCAGCGCGCCGTTGAATATGAACGCATCGTCGTAGGTCAGCGAGCCGGCCACGCCCGGGTTCGGCGTGTCGTAGGCAATCTCGGGCGCCAGCTTCACCCGGCGCTGGCCAGGCAGGTACTGCCAGGCCTTGCGCGAATTGGCGAGCGGATCGACGAAATCCCACACCAGCAGCGCCTCACCCGCACGGCGTGCCGGTCCCGTGTACTCCTGCTTGGTGAGGGCATAGATGTCCGAGCCCTTCACGATCTTGTTGATGTTCTCCGGGCGGAAGAGCGGCCACTCGCGGTAGCTGAGGCCCGTGGTGGACAGCGTCGCCGTGCCAGAGGCATCGATGTTGTAGGAGTCGTACTTGCAGAGCGTTGCGATGCCCTGGAACCGCAGCAGGTGGTTCCACATCGCCTCGTTGCCGCTCTTCGCGACCGGGAACGGCACGCCCGGCAGCGAATTCTCGACGGCGAGGCCGCTCGCGGCGAGCTTGGCCTGCGTCGCGTTCTTCACCGTGTTGTCGAGCACGGGCTGCGGGAACGTGACCGGCCGGTGGGTCGGATACACGTCCACGCGCATCGTCGGGTAGCGCTTGAGCAGCGCATAGGTGATCGCCGTCAGCTTGTCCTTGTACTGGTCGGCGTTCTGGCCGGTGATCGAGAACTTCGGCTTGTCGCCCGCGAACGGGTCCGGCCGCTTCCTGTCGCCCTGCTTGAACCCCGCTGGCGGGCTGATGCCGCCCGACCACTCGGGGATCGTGCCGTCCTTGTTGCCGGCCCGCTCCGCGCCGAGCGGCGTCAGGCTCTTGCCGAGCTGTGCCGCCTCATCCGGCGTGGCCGTCGCCATGGCGCTGGCGCTCACAACGGCGAGGGCCGCCGCAAACAGTGTCTTGCGAATCATTTGTGGTTCCTCGTCAGAAGGTCGTCTTGAACGTCAGCGAGAAGAAATCGCGGTCGGCCAGGATGGCGTTGGTGCCGTTGAAGATGTCCACCGAGCCGGTCGGGCAGAAGCTGGCCGCAGGCGAACCCTTGCGCGGGCACTTCGAGGTATCGCCGTAGAAACCGACGTACTTCAGGTCGAAGCGGTACCTCGAGTGGATGTCCATCGCCGCTCCGATGCCGTAGGTGCCGGCTCCGTCCTGCCCGCCGGCGGTGATCGCCGCGTTGCCGGAGATGCCCTGCGACCAGGACAGCGGCGCGAGGAAGTCCACGCCCGGGAAGACCTGGAACCAGGTCGGCGTGAAGTTGACCGCGAGGCCGAAGTAGTTCTTGTCCGGCGCGTCGATCTGGTCGTACGCGGTCCACTTGCCGGGCTTCGCGTTGCCGCGCCCCTTGAACACCGCTTCGTTCTGGGTCACGTCGGTCCACGTCATCCACGTGAGCTCAGTGCCCCAGTTGGCCGTGTCGAAGACCGGTGTCTTGCCGATCACGCCGATGACGTTCAGCAGGCCGTGCATGGTGTCGCCCAGCGCGCCCGGGGTACCGTGCTTCGGCACGTCCGTCGTGGCGATCTGGCCGAGGAGCGGGTTCACCAGCGGCTTCGGCAGCACCTGCACCGCCTCGCTCAGCAACGGCATGTTCTGCCGGTAGCTCAACTCGGCGCCCACGCTCAGGCCTGCGATGTTCTTCGACAGGCTGATGGCATAGATGTCGATGTCCTGGCCGAAGGCGAAGTTGTACTCGCCCACCTTGCCGTAGGCGAGCAGGTCGTTCCGGCTCGTCGCCTGCTGGTTGATGATGCAGGGGCCCGCCGTGGTCGGCGGCGCCGCAGGAGGCACGAACGAGATTCCGCCGATCGCGACACAGGTGCCCTTCGGCAGCGACGGGGCGACGCCGGGCGTCGCCATCAGCTGCGGCTGCATGTCGTACGTCTTGCGGTAGTACGCGCCAACCGTGCCGCCCAGCCATTCCGGGGTCCACCGTGCCGCGAGTCCCCAGTTCTTCGAATTCTCCTCGGGCGTGATGTCCGCGTTCTTGTCGCGCCACAGGCGCGAGTACAGCGGCGCTGCCGGGTTCAGCGCCCGGAAGCCGTTCAGTCCCATGATGTAGGAATCGGCGCCCCACAGGATCGGGTCACCGAGGCTCAGGTACGAGCCCGACTCCGGATAGCGCCAGGCCTGGTTCGAGAACTGCTGCCAGTTGAAGAAGTACTGCGCGGCGAGCGACAGCGTGTCGGTCACCGTGGACTGGATGTTGAAGCCCACCCGCGGACGGAACAGCTCCTTCGACTCGGCGCCCGGCGTCGAGAGGCCCTTCCAGATGTCGAGCGGGTTCTGCGAGTAGGCGATGCTGTGGATCGCGCCGTTGAAAT
>JBBIVG010000078.1:0-8567 GCA_037439865.1 Nevskiaceae bacterium | reverse complement strand
CGCCCCAGAACACCGTGGTCTGGCCGACCTTGATGTTGACGGGCGCGTTGCCGACGTCGAACCGCGCGAAGCCGAACACGTCGAGCCACTCGCCCGACGGACCCCGCGCGTAGCGCTTGGTGTACGAAGAAAGCCCCAGGGCGGGCATGCCCTTGACCAGGTTGTTCTGCGTGTCGACGGAGTCGTTGTTGAGGGACTGGTAGCCGTAGTCGTACCAGCCCGCTCCGCTCACGCGGAAGCCGAGCATCTTCTTCCAGACGAAGTCGAACTCGGTCAGTATGTCGGCGCGCTGGAAAGTCTTGCCCTGGCGGAAATTGCGGTCGCCGTCGTCGTAGTTCGGGTTGGCGAGATACGCTTCGTCCTGGGATGCGGAACGCTTCACCAGGTTCAGGCGAATCGTGTTGTCCCACCGGACCGAAAGATCGTCGTTGCCGGTATCGAACTCGGCCGCCATTGCGAGTTGCGGCAGCGCGAGCGCTGCAGCCACGGCCACGCCGAGTACGCTGTGCCGAAGCGCGCAGTGGCGCCCCGACCGTCTGGTCACCAGATCACTCATCGAAGTCCCCCGTGTCTTTGATGCAAGAGTTCTTGCGGGCAAACGCGCGCAGGATAGCGCGAATTCTGTCACTCCCGTCCACTCACTTTGTCCCCCCCGCCTCGGGGGGGAGCGACGGAGCCTGTTTAATTGCTGCGGTGCAGAATGCGAATATTCAGTTGCCGGCGCTGGACCGGCATTCAACACGCATGGCCCGCACAGGGCGCGCTCCCGGGAGACAGACGATGCTCGGTCAGATGATGGACGGTCCCCTGCTGATCACGGAAATCATGCGGTTCGCGGACCGCAACCACGCGGACGTCGAGCTGGTGTCCGTCACCTTCGACAACCCGCGCCACCGCACGACCTACGGCGAGACCTTCCGCCGCGCGAGAAAGCTCGCGAATGCGTTGCGCGCGGCCGGGATCAAGGCCGGCGACCGCGTGGCGACGATCGCGTGGAACGACTACCGGCACTTCGAGCTCTACTACGCCGTCTCCTGCATGGGCGCCGTGCTGCACACGATCAACCCTCGCCTGTTTCCCGAGCAGCTCGAGTACATCATCAACCACGCGGCGGACCGGCTGATCTTCATCGACCCCACGCTGCTGCCGGCGCTCGCGTCGCTGCAGGGCAAGATCCCGACGGTGGAGAAGGTGATCGCCTTGACCGGCGCCGGCTCCATGCCGGCCAACGTCGCCGGCCAGTTGCCCGACTACGAGTCGTTCATTGCCGATCACTCCGACCAGTTCGACTGGCCGGACCTCGATGAACGTGCGGCCAGCGCGCTCTGCTACACGTCCGGCACGACGGGGCACCCGAAGGGAGTGCTGTACAGCCACCGCTCCACCGTGCTGCACGCTTACGCGGGCTGCATGGCCGACGCCGTCGGGCTGTCCGGCCGCGACGTCGCGCTCGCCGTGGTACCCATGTTCCACGCCAACGCGTGGGGCCTGCCGTACAACGCGCCGATGGTCGGCGCCAAGCTGGTCTTTCCCGGACCGAAGATGGGTGACGCGGCCGTCCTGACCGAGCTCATGAACGATGAACGCGTGACGCTCGCTGCCGGGGTGCCCACCGTGTGGACGCTGCTGCTCAACTACCTGCGGCAGAGCGGCAAGAAACTCGCGACACTCAAGAACACGCTGGTCGGCGGTTCGGCGGTGCCGCTGCAGATGATCCGGGAATTCCGGGTGCAGCACGGCATCAAGGTGCTGCAGGGCTGGGGGATGACGGAGACGAGCCCGCTCGGCACCGTCGGCAGCCTGCCCGCGAGCATGGACGCGTTGCCTGCCGAGGAGCAGGACACCTGGCAGTCCCGCCAGGGCCGCGGCATCTTCGGCATCGCCATGAAGATCGTGGACGACGAAGGTCACGAGCTGCCGTGGGACGGCAAGTCGTCAGGCGAGCTGAAGGTCCGCGGACCGTGGGTCTGCAGCGGGTACTTCCACATGGAGGGTTCGGCTTCCCACGACAAGCAGGGCTGGTTCGCGACCGGCGACGTGGCGGTCATCCACCCGAATGGTTTCCTGCAGATCACGGATCGCGCCAAGGACGTCATCAAGTCGGGCGGCGAGTGGATCAGCTCGGTGGACCTCGAGAACTGCGCCTGCGGCCACCCCGACGTGCTGATGGCCGCGGCGATCGGCGTGCGTCACCCGAAGTGGGAGGAGCGGCCGCTGCTGCTCGTGGTGCCACGCCAGGGCTGCACGCCCGCGCGCGACTCGGTGCTCGCGCACATCGCCCAGCACTTCGCCAAGTGGCAGCTGCCGGACGACGTGATCGTCGTCGAGAGCCTGCCGATGACGGCGACCGGGAAGATCAGCAAGAAGGACCTGCGCGACAGGTTCCGCGATCACCTCATGGGCCAGACCGCGGGCTGACCGGGCACGGCGCGGGGGATCTGCTCAGGAGAGCAATCGCCGCGCGTGGCTTGCGTAGACGGCGATGGCCAGGCCGCGCCGGAGCAGGCCCACTGCGCGGCTCGGCCCGAAGGCGACCAGAATCGCAATGCCACCGACCGCGACCACCGGCGCGAATCGGCGCGCATTATCGATGACGCGGTCGGTGCGGGCGGTCCGCCCCTCGAGATCACCGTAGAGGTGTCGGACGTCTCCCCGCCGCAGGTCGCATTCCACCTGCAAGGCGATCCGCCGGGCCGTCAGCGCTGCGAGCCGCGAGCTCAACGGTCCCTCCGGAGCAGTTCGACATCGCGCCGCAGTTCGGTGCGCGTCGCGTCCAGCAGGCGCGGCTTCTCGTGGAGCCGCCTGCGGACGATGACTCCCGCCCAGGCCGCCGCCATCAGGAAGACGCCCGTGACCGACAACGCGGCCGCGAGCCGATGCGTGTCCCAGAAATAGACGATCAGGCTGACGCCGAAGAGCAGCGTCCCGAGGATGCCGCACAACAAGGCGGCGAACGCCCACAGCAGGATCTGGAGGCCACGCTCCAGGTCCTCGCTGAGTTCCGTCGTGAGCAGGTCCACCCGCGCCTGCAAGAGCGCGAGCAGGGTCCCGGCCAGGTGGACCAGCGACCGCAGCAGGTTCGTCGCTGGTCCGGGCGTGTCGTCGCTCATGTGCGCGTCAGCGACGGGCCAGCAGTACGCCCACCACCAGGCCCACCCCGGCGGCAATTCCCATCGCCTGCCAAGGATTGCGCTTTGCGTAATCTTCGGTGGCGTGGATGGCTTCCTCGCCATGCTTGCGGGCGGCGAGTTCCGCCTGGCGCACGCGCGCCTTCGCGGCATCGATCGACTCGCGGATCTTCGCGCGAGCCTCGGTCACCTTCTCGCCACCCTGGTCGGCGGAGGCCTTGATCAGGGCCTCGGCGTCACGCATCACGGCGGCCAGGTCTTCCTTGAGTTTCTCGGTCGTTACGGTATCAGTCATGTGCGCTCCTCCCGGTTAGGGCAGGTGCCGCCCCGGGTCTCCCGGCGGCATGCTTGATGCTATGCCCGGGCGACGCGACCGACAATCCGTAATCCTCGTCGCGCGATCGTGGCGCCTCGGACGGCCGGATCCTAGGCCCGGCACTTCTCGAGCAGCGCCTCGGCCTCGCCGAGGCTCATGACCTTCGGCACCGGATAGTCACGATGCGCCTCGACCATCGCGGCGCGCGCGATGAGCCCCACGTCGTCCCTCCGCAGGGGCGCGACCTTCTCGGGGATCCCGACCGTGCGGTTGAGCTCGCGCACGCGCTCCACGAACCGCTGCGCCAGCGCCGCCTTCGGCTCGGACGCCGATCCGGCGCCGATCGCGACGGCAAGTTCGGCGAGCCGCGCCTCCGCATAGGGCGCATCCTTCAGGAAGTCGAGCACGTAGGGCAGCACGATCGCGTTGCCGAGCCCGTGCGGCACGCCGTACACGCCGCCGATCTTGTGCGAGAACGCGTGGACGTAGCCCACGTACGCCTTAGTGAAGGCGAGTCCCGCGTAGAGCGACGCGAGCGCCATCGCCTCGCGCGCCTCGAGGTCCGTTCCGTTCGAGCAGGCCCGCGGCAGGTTGGCGAATATCAGCTTCACCGCCGAGACGCAGAACATCGGCGTCTCGGCGTGCGGCCAACGATTCACGTACGCCTCGACGGCGTGGGTCAGCGCATCCATCCCCGTCGCGGCCGTGATCGGTGCCGGCATGCCCTTCATCATCTCGGGGTCGAGCGCGGCGGCGAGCGGCACGAGCTTCGGATCCACGACCACCGCCTTCACGTGATCGACCGGATCGGTCACCACCGCGGCGACCGTCACCTCCGATCCGGTGCCTGCCGTCGTCGGCACGGCATAGAGCGGCAACGGCGGCTTGTTGACCTTGAGCTTGCCGATGATCTGCTCCGAGGTCTTGCCGGTGCTCGCCATCGCGGCAAGGACCTTGGCGGCGTCGATGGAGGAGCCGCCCCCGACCGCGACGATCGAGTCGCTGCCGTGCGCACGGACCGCCTCGAGCCCCTTGCGCAGCACGTCGTGCGTCGGGTCGGGGATGATCCCGTCGAACACCGCCACGTCGATGCCCTCGGCCTGGAGCGCCTGCCGCGCCGGCTCGATCACCCCGAGCTTCGCCAGCACGGCGTCGGTAACGATCAGCGTCCGCCGCGCGCCTGAACCGCCGACCAGCCTGCACAGGCGCCCAGTGGACCCGGGACCCACGAACAGCACCGGCCGCGGGATCGGGATGATCCACGACAGCGGCTTCATGAACGGCTTGATGAGGCGGAAGAGGAGCAGTTGCAGCTGGAACAGCATGATCATCCCCGGCAAGCCTGAACGAGGACCCGAGGATACCCTCGACCCGGGCGGGGCCGGCAGCCGTAAAAATATCGCTGGCGATCCGGAGGTTCCGGGGCCGTGCCCCACCCCTACGACCCCCTCTCCGGCGGGGGGTGAGCGGGTCACGCGACCGGGTAGAGTGCGGGCATCGGAGCGCATTGCGCCTGGGGGACTCGATGACCAAGCCCATCCCGCCGCTCGACCTGATGTGGTTCGTCATGGAATCGCAGGCGAGTCCGACGCACGTCGGCGCGCTGCTCCTGTTCGAAAAGCCGAAGGGACGGCCCGAGGTCGTCCGCGAGATCGTCGCGGCCTACCGCGCGCAGGAGCCGACGGAGCCGTTCAACTTCGTGCCGGAGCTCGCAAGCCCCGGCCGTCCGCACTTCCGCGAGGCCGAGAACTACGACCCTTACTACCACGTGCAGCACGTCGCGCTGCCCGCGGGGGCGAACTACGACGACCTCCTCCGCCTCGTAGCCGACCTGCACGAGCCGATGCTCGACCGCAACCGCCCCCTGTTTCGTGACTGGTTCATCGACAACGTCCCGGACAACCGGTTCGCGTTCTACACGAAGGTCCACCACGCCATCATCGACGGCGTGTCCGGCACGCGGCGCCTGTACGCCAGCCTGAGCACGAAGGCCGCCCACGGCGTGCCGCCGGCCGCGTTCGCCGGCGAGCAACCGATGAAGCGGGCCCGCCCGCCGCAGGCGGTCGTGGACCGGCTCGCGGAGTTCGGCATGACGGCCACCCGGCAGACGCTGGCCTTCCGGGACGTCTCGATCGGAGCGCTCAAGAAGGGACTGGCCGCTCTCCTCGGCGACGACCCGGGTGGCAGCCAGCCGTTCACGGCCCGCAACGCTCCGACCAACGAGCCGCTGCAGATGTCGCGGTCGCTCGCCACCCTGTCGCTACCGCTCGATGAGATGCGCGCCATCGGCAAACACTTCGGCGCCACGCTCAACGACCTCGCGGTCACAGTCGTCGACGCCGGCATGCACCGTTACTTCGGCGACACCGGCCGCCCCTTCCCGCACCGGCTGGTCGCGATGGTCCCGATGTCGCTGCGCGAGGAAGGCGACACGGAGGGAGCGACCAAGGCTTCGGCGATGTTCGTGCACCTCGGCGAGCACGATGCGACCGTCGTCGAGCGCGTCGACCAGGTCGTCGCGGCGATGGCCACGGCGAAGGAAGAACTGCGGTCGATGACGAAGGACGCGGCGATGGTCTATGCCGTCGCGACGCTGGGCGTTGCCGAACTCCGCTCGGCCCCGCTCGTCGATCGCGTGACGCCGCCGCTCGCGAACGTCGTCATCTCGAACGTGCCGGGCGCGCGGGAGAGGATGTACCTGAACGGCGCGCCGCTCGTCGGCACGTTCCCCGTCTCGGCGATCGCGGCATCGGTCGGGCTGAACGCGACCCTGACCTCTTATCACGACCGGATGGACTTCGGGTTCGTCGGTTGCGGCACGACCATGTATGACCTCCCGATGCTGGCCGGCCACGTGCGCGCGGCTTACGACGAACTCGTGGCGATCGCCGGCCGGAGCCGCCAGCAGAAGCGCCGGACCCAGGCGAAGAAGGCGAAGCGCGCGAAGCCGAAGCGCACGCGGGGCTAGCCATGGAGCGCATGAGCGGTGGCGATGCGCTGATGCTCTACCTCGACCGCGCCGAGGCGTACAACCACACGATCAAGCTGCAGATCATCGATCCGGCGGCGGATCCCGACGGTTGGTCATGGGCGAGGTTCAAGCGGGCGTGGGGCACGCGCGTCGGGCTGGTGCCGCGGCTGCGCCAGAGATACCTTCGCGTGCCGCTCGGCATCAACCACCCGGTGTGGGTGGACGACCCGGAATTCGACCTCGACTATCACCTGCGCCGCGTCGGTTGCCCGGCCCCGGGCTCGAAGGTCGAGCTCTGCGAGCTCATTTGCCAGCTCTACGCGCACCCGCTCGATCATTCGCGACCGCTCTGGAAGGTCTGGGTCATCGAGGGGCTCCAGGGAGGGCGCGTCGGCGTCCTGCTGCTAATCCACCACGCGCTAACGGACGGCATCGGCATCCTGAGGATGCTGAACGGTTTCTGGGGCACCCGGCCGGAGTCGGTGGAACACCCGGAACCGGCGCAATGGCACCCGGCACCCCTGCCCTCGAAATGGCGCCTGTTCCTCGACGGCGTGCGGGACCTTCCGGGCGTCTTCGCCGGCAACCTGCCGGGAGCGATCCGCGGCTCCCGGGCCGGACGCCGGATCGTCGCGCAGTGGCGCCGCGAGGGCCGGTCCCTGCCGCCCTCGCCTGGTGAACCCGGCTACGTCGCACCGTACGCGGACCGGCTCTCGCCGCACAGGACTTTCGCCGTGCGCTCGTTCCCGCTCGCGAGAATCCGCGACCTCGGCAAGTCGCTCGGCGTGACGATCAACGACGTGTTCCTCGCGACGCTCGCCGGGGCCATCCGCGCGCTCATCGAGGAGCAGAGCGGCAGCGCGCCAACCGCGCCCATGATCGCCACGGTCCCGTTCGCGCTGGTGCCACTCGCCGAGCGGACGCGCGACGGCAACTTCTCGACGACGCATCACACGCTGCTCCACACGCACATCACGGATCCGATCGAGCGGCTCAGGGCGTGCAAGGCGTCCGCCGACACGATGAAGGCGTATTTCGAGGCGACCCGCGAAGCGAACATCGCGGCAATCCTGAACCTGCTGCCACCACTCGTGCCGAAGGCCGTGGACCGGATCAACGAGATGAAGGGCGGAGGTCTGCTGCCGTTCTGGAACGTCGTCGTTTCCAACGTACCGGGCCCGCGCACGCCGCTCAGGCTCGGGCAGTTGAAGCTTGTGGAGTGGTACTCGATCGGCCAGATCGCGCACGGCGCCTCGTTGAACGTCACCGCGTGGAGCTACGTCGACCAGTTCAACCTGTCGGTGCTCGCGGATCCGAAGGTGCTGAACGACGCCTGGCGGCTGGTGGACCGCTTCGAATCGAGCCTCGCGGAACTCGAGGCGGCCGCCGGGTCCACGGCGCGCACCGCTTGAGCCGGGCAGAGACGACGCCACGCGAATCAATTCCGGGAGCCACGAGATGTATCACTACGCCGACGCCATCGAAGCCCTCGCCGACCGACTCGGGAACGAGGTGGTCCTGACGCATTCGGACGCGAATCGCACGTGGCGCGAATTTGACGAGCGCGCGGCCCGACTTGGGCAGTCCTTCGCCGACGCGGGCCTGACGCCCGGCTCGAAGGTGGGCCTGCTGCTCTACAACTGCGGCGAGTATTACGAGACGTTCCTCGCCGCGCTGAAGATGCGCATGGTCCCGTTCAACATCAACTACCGGTACGTGGGCTCGGAGCTCGCGTACCTGCTCGGGAACGCGGACTGCGAGGCGCTCGTCTATCACAGTTCGCTCGCCGGCGTCGTTCGCGAGGTGCTGCCCGGGCTTCCGCTGGTGAAGATCGCGATCGAGGTCGATGACGGCGGCGAGCGCTGGGAGCAGGCGAAGCCTTACGAGTCGCTGCTCGCCGCGACGGCGCCCGCGCCGCGCATCGCACGGCAGCCGGATGACTACCACCTGATGTACACCGGCGGCACCACCGGCCTGCCGAAGGGCGTCATCTACCACGTCTCTCCCTGGAGCACCGGCCTCACGGCGATGTTCGCCACGAACGTGCTCGGACTTCCGGCCCCGCAGGAACATGTTCCAGCCAGCGCCGGTCCCGGGTCATGAAATAATGCTCGGCCAGGGTCCAGAGCACGGTCCCATGGTCGAGATTGTA
>JBBIVG010000077.1:9779-11784 GCA_037439865.1 Nevskiaceae bacterium | reverse complement strand
TCCGCCACGGTTTACGTCCGTGACGCGAAGACATCGAACATCAGCCTGCCGGTCACGGTCACCGCGCCGATGACCGTGTCACCATCGTCGCTGTCGCTCACGGCCGGCACGACCGGGACGCTGACGGCCACCAACTACTCTGGCACCGTCACGGCCAGTTCCTCGAACACCGGCATCGCGACGGTTTCGGTGAGCGCAAACGTGGTCACCGTCAAGGGCATCGCGGCCGGCTCCGCCACGGTTGCCGTGAAGGACAGCAGGGTGACCGTCAACGTGCCGGTCACCGTGAGCGCCTCGACGGCGAACACGAGCTGGGTCTACAAGATCCTGGCGACGAACGACCTCGGCATGCACTGCGTGGATGCCGACTTCTCGGTGTTCTAGATCCTGCCGCCCTACAACGTCGTCAATGCGCAGGTCGTGCGACGCGCCTCGACCGGCAAGCCGGTCGTCCTGAACGATTCGACCGTGAGCCTCCGCTACGAGGCCGTGCGTGACGCCGCGGGGTCGATCAACAGCACGAGCCTCAACTCGACACTCGGGCCGAAGACGAATTTCTGGACATATGCCGCCCAGGTCTATGGCGCGACGGGCTTGCCCAACGGACAAGGCCTCAAGGGCCTCTACATGCCTGCCGACGCGCCCAGCCTCGCCGCGCACTCGCTCTCCTGGAACACGGGCGGCGGGCTCTTCAAGGCCGAGGGTGTCCCCATCCTGCCGGTGGACGATGGCGGCGCGAAGAACCGCTATCCGCTGATGCGCCTGGTGGCGACCGAGAAGGCGACCGGCAAGGACGTCGCGTACCTCGACGTCGTGCTGCCGGTCTCCGAAGAAACGACATGCTCCGACTGTCACCTGAGCGGCGGTATCGCTGCGCCCGCGACCGCGGGCGGCTGGTCCACGGCCTCGAACGCCGAAATTCAGTCGCGCGAAAACATCCTGACCCTGCACGACCGCAAGCAAGGGACGAGCCTGATGGCATCGAAGCCCGTGCTGTGCGCCGGCTGCCACTACTCCCCGGCCCTCGATCTCGCCGGCGCCGGACCGCAGGGCCCGCAGACGGTCAATCCGACGATGTCGGCGGCCATGCACGCCTATCACGCCAACAAGATGGTGAGTTCGTCCGGCGTCGTGTACCCGGACAACTGGATCCCCGTCGGCGGTACGCCCGACCCGCTGAAGCAGGGTTGCTACACGTGTCACCCGGGCAAGAATACGAAGTGCCTGCGTGGCGCGATGACCGAAACGGTCAACTGCCAGAACTGCCACGGTGGCATGGCGGCCGTGGGTGGCGCGACTCCGCTCAAGACTGGCGGCAGCATCGACGGCACGAACGACGGCCAGCCGCGGCGTCCGTGGAAGGACCTGCCCCGCTGCCAGTCGTGCCACACGGGTGATGCGGTGAACCATCTGCAGCTCGACGCATCCATCATGGCGTCGGACGGCATGCGCGCGATCCTGGCGTTCTCACCGACCGACGCATCTGCCTCTCCGCGACTCGCGAGCAACAACCGCTTCGCCGAGAACACGGGCAAGCTGTACCGCTTCAGCAAGGGCCACAGTGGCATCGCCTGCGAGGGCTGCCACAACAGCACGCACGCGATCTGGGCCAACCCCCTCGACACGCACAACGACAACGTGGCGGCGAAGGAACTGCAGGGCCACACCGGCACGGTGGCCGAGTGCTCCACCTGCCACGCGGCCGGGTCGCTGGCGCTCACGCTGAACGGCCCGCACGGCATGCACAACGTCGGCGACTCGCGCTGGACATCGGGCCACGAGAGCCTGGCGAAGGCCAATGTGCAGGCCTGCGCGGCGTGCCATGGCACGAATTACCGCGGCACCGTCCTGTCGCGGACCGCGGCGATCCGGACTTGGAACACGGAGTACGGCACGCGCACCGTGGCCAAGGGCCAGGTCGTGGGCTGCTACGACTGCCACAACGGACCGAACGGCGGCTGACCGCGGCTACTGGGTCCAGGCCGGCGGGCGCAATGCCCGCCGG
>JBBIVG010000077.1:247-9738 GCA_037439865.1 Nevskiaceae bacterium | reverse complement strand
CATGCGCATCTGCTCGGGCCGCTTCCAGCGGGGACGCCGAACACGACCGAGCACGCGAGCACCGCAGACTGCAGGTACTCGAGCGCAGGGCCGTGCCCACCCGGGTGACTCGCGACCAGCACGAGCAGTGGTGTGAAGAGCACCGCCCGTAGCCAGCGCCGTGTCATCCCTGCCACGAGCAGGATCATGCCGACCCCCGTCAGCATCACGGCACGAAGCGCGGGGGCATCGAAGACCTCGATCAGCGCCACGAGCGCCACGGTCCCGACGAGCGTACCGGCGAGATCGGCGAGCGAGCGACCCACGGACCCGCTCAGTGCAGGATGGCCAGTCGCGGCGACCGCAAGCGGCAGCCACCATCCGTGGGCGAGTTCGAAGGCCCGGGCTGCGAACCACGCCACGGTGACGAGCACCGTGAGCAGCACGGCGTAACTGAGCGCCGTCTGCGGGTGTACCGCGCGTTCATCGAGGTTGACGTCACGCAGGACCGTGCTTGCAACGATGTACCCGTACGTCGAGCCGGCCAGCATCGCCAACGCCGGCACAAGTGCGGCCGACGGTGTCGCAGGCTCGCTCGACCCGATCAGCGTGGCGGCCAGGACCGCCAGCAGCCCACGCTGCAGGCCTTGTGAACTGGCCGCGCCCACGACCGCCGCAGCCGCCACGATCAACGCAGCGACGCCGCTCGTGGACTGCGCAGTGATGGCCGCGGCCGCATAGACGACCGGAAGCAGCACGGAGAAGCCGCCGACCGGACGGGCGCGTAGCGTGATCTGCACAGCGAGCAAGGTGCCGAGCGCGACGAAGTGGGCGAACAACGCGTATCCGGCCAGATACAGGCCCGCTGCCGGCCCAAGCAGCAGCACAAGCACGCCGAACGCTCTTGTTGTAGTCATGGTCGTGGCCCGCCCCGAAGTGGTGCAAGATCTGCGCCACGGCCCGCGTTCCCATATCAATCAACCACTTGAATGGCGCATGGGGACGGCGTCGCCATGATATGTAAAAAATGCCGACGATCACCACTCCGGGTCCATGATCGTGTGCTCGATGATCGGGCGACCGAGGCTGAACACGGCCTGCCAGTCGGATTCGCTCGTCACGGCCAGCGAGAGCGACAGCGGACCGAGCGGCGTGCGGCCACTGATCAGCACCGCGCCCGAGTACATTACCCCTGCGTCGGGATAGTCGAACTGCCCGTTCATTTCGCCCGCCGTGAACATGGCCCCGAAATACAGCGACTGGCCAAACAGGTCGCTGATGTCCGCGATTTTCTTCAGGTAGGTCGCCGAGCCGACCCAGTACCCGTCGCCGCGCAGTTCGCCGATGCCGAAGCCAGGGAAACTCACTGGACCGCCGAGCCGGAAGGTGTCGTACTCGGGCAGTGACGTGTCGAGCGACGAGCCGCCAGCTACGCGCAGGTACGCTACGCTCGAGCCCACCGGCAATGCGTAGCTCAGGAGTCCTTCGGCGCGCTCGTAGTCCCGCGCAGCGCCGAGCCAGGACTGGCTGTGGAAGTACCTCGCCCTCGCGAGCCACCCTGTACGTGGCAGCGCCGCATCGTCGCGATCGTCGTACGTGTAGCGCAGCGACGCGCCGCCGTAGCCCTCCCAGTTGATCTCGTCGAGGGTCGGCAGGGCGATTTCGCGCGTGACGGACTGCCCGCCCGCGCGCAGTCCGGCACGCAACTCGGCCCGCGTCCCGAACACGCGCCCGGCATCGAAATAGCCGTAAGCCTTGTTGAACTGGTAGGAGGCGACCGATTCGCCCTCCACGTAGATGTCCTCGATGGCGCTCTGCGCCAGGACGCCCGGCTCGACGAACCAGCGGTGCGCGACGTCGAGCGGCTGGTAAAGCGCCAGGTTCACGCCGGAGGTCCGGCCGATCGCGATCGCGCCGTGTAACTCGCCCCCCATCGGGTTGATCCAGGTCCTGCGGTAGTCGGCACCGAGCGAGAATGCGGTGTTGGAATCCGTGCCCATGTACAGCCCGAGGTAGAAGCGCAGCGTGTCCGGGCCCGTGGCCTTCTCCGTCGCCTGCACGACGAGCGTCGGCTCCGCGGTATCGCCCTGCAGTGAGTACTGCACCGTCTCGAAATCGCCGAGCGCGTACACGCGATTGACTCGGTCGGCGATGACCTTCGCCGTGACTTCGTCGCCGGGCTCGAGGCGCAGCGTCTCGCGAACGTAATCCGGGTTGACGCGCTGGAGGCCCTCGATGCGTATACCCGCGAGGCGCACGGGAGGCGCCTGCGGCCGCGACACGCTCTCCCGCCACGCGACGTACTCGCTCTCCGGCAGCGAGTAGCGAGCGAGTTCGGACTGGTGCTCGAGCGCAGCCGTGCGTCCCAGCGGGATCGCCTCGTTCACCTTGTCGAACGAGGCGGAGCCGATGTCCCCCATCGGCACGGTGATCATCACGTCGGCCGGGCCGAGGGTCTGCATCTGCTGGCGCTCGTTCGCGCCGATCAGGATGTCGAGCGTCAGGGCCGCCATCGTCAGGGGCGACTGCATCTCCTCGGGCGTCGGCGCGGGATTCGGCACGGCCACTGCGATCACGACGTCCGCGCACGTCTGCCGCGCGATGTCCACCGGCAGGTTGCGCGTGAGTCCGCCGTCGCCGAGCAGCCTGCCGTCGAGGCTCACGGGCGCGAATACACCCGGAACCGACATGCTGGCCCGCATCGCCCTGGCGAGGTCCCCGTTCGCGAGCACCACCATCTCGCCCTTCTGCATGTCCGTGGCCACGGCGCGAAACGGAATCGGCAGCCGGTCGAAATCGTTCACACCCCGGCTGCGCGCGACCAGCGACTCGATCGTCTGGTCGATGCGCTGCGAGTTGATCAGCCCCGCGGGCGGCGTGATACGGCCGTCCCGCAGGCCGAACTCCAGGCTCGTACTGTAGGCCGCGCCGGCAAGCTTGCGCCGCATCGGCTGCTGCACGCGCTGCCCCTGGAAGGCGATCGCATCCTTCCAGGAGATATCGTGGATCGCCTTTTCGAGCTCGACAGCATTGGTGCCAGCCGCAAACGTGCCACCCACCAGCGCACCCATGCTCGTGCCGGCGACGCAGTCGATCGGGATGCGCAATTCATCGAGCACCCGAAGCACGCCGACGTGCGCGGCACCCTTCGCACCGCCGCCACCCAGCACCAGCCCGATGCGCGGCCCCCTGTGTTGCGGCGCGGACGTCACGGCGGAATAGTCTTCCTGCGTCGTCGCTGCGATCGCCTGCGGAGCGACTCCCGCCATGTCCGTTGCGGCCGGGACGGCTGGATCTGCCGAGGTAGACGACAGCCCGGCCAGCAGGACACAGCACCCGGCCACGATGCGCGGCGGGACCATATCGCCGCGAAAAACGAACTTGTGCATCGGTTTCCTCCGGCCTGCGCGCCGGCCCACGGACCCGCGCGAATCCTACCCTACGCGGGCCGGCACGCACGGCCGCGGCGAGCCCTATACTGTTTCCGGGAATCGAGTGCGTGAGATGGGCCGCATGAAAATTTCAGCGCAGGACATGCGCAGCGTCCGCGCCGTCGTCGAGCCGTTCCGGGTCGCGCGCGGCAAGGGCTTCCGGCTGCGCGACTACGATCCCGCCGACACGCTGGCATACGACTCCGAGGACAAGCCGCAGGCTCAGGAAGCGTTGCGCAGGGGCGTCGCCCACCTCGCGGCGCTGCAGGACATGCTGTATGCGCAGGATCGCTGGTCGGTGCTGCTCGTCTTCCAGGCGATGGACGCCGCCGGCAAGGATGGCGCCATCAAACACGTGCTGTCGGGCGTGAACCCGCAGGGCTGCCAGGTCACCTCGTTCAAGGCGCCTTCGCCCGAGGAACTGGACCACGATTACCTGTGGCGCTGCATGAAGGCGCTTCCGGAGCGCGGCCGCATCGGCATCTTCAACCGGTCCTATTACGAGGAAGTCCTCGTGGTGCGCGTCCACCAGGAACTGCTCGCGGCCCAGAAGCTGCCGCCGCAGCTCGTGACGAAGAAGGTCTGGAAGCATCGCTACCAGGACATCCGTGCGATCGAGCGCTACCTCGCGCGGAACGGCACCCTGATCCTGAAGTTCTTCCTGAACGTGTCGAAGGCCGAGCAGAAGAAGCGGTTCCTCGAGCGGCTCGACGATCCTGACAAGAACTGGAAGTTCTCGATGGCCGACGCCCGCGAGCGGACGCACTGGGACGAGTACATGGCGGCATACGAGGACATGATCCGCAACACCGCCGCCGGTCACGCCCCGTGGTACGTGGTGCCCGCGGACAACAAGTGGTTCACGCGCGTCGTCGTCGCGGCGGCGATCATCGAGGCGCTCTGGTCGCTCGACCTGCACTACCCGCGCGTGGACGACGCGAAGAAAAAGGAACTCGCGGCCGCGCGCGCGGAACTCGCCGGCGCTCGAGCAGGGCGAGCGCCTCGACGTGGTGGGTGAGCGGGAAGAAGTCGTAGGGCCGGATCGTCGTCACGCCGTAGCCTGAAGCCGAGAACGCGGCGAGGTCGCGCGCGAGCGTGCCGGCGCTGCAGGACAGGTAGGCCAGCCGCTGCGGGCGCAGCTCCTCGGCGAGGGCCTGCGTCACCTCGCCCTCCAGGCCCGAGCGCGGCGGATTCACGTACGCCAGCCGCTCGCCGCCACCCTCGCTCCACCATTCGCGAATCTGCGGCAATCGCTGGACGCACGTGCCACGGAGGACTTGCGCCCCGGGTGCGTTTCGCGCCGCCAACGTCACCGCTTCGCCCGACAGCTCGATCCCCAGCGTGCGGGCCCCGGCATTCGTCCACTCGCGGAGCGTGCTGCCGAGCCCGCAGTAGAGATCGAGCACGCTCGCGGTGGTCGTCGGCGCAAGATGGCCACGCGCTGCCGTTCGCGCCGAACCGTGCAGCGGCGGAAATGCCTGCATGAATGCGGTGGGCCCGTGCAGGAATCCCTGGGTGTCGCGCGATTCCGGAGCGCCCCACAGCAGGTTCCACCCGCTGCGGGCAAAAAGCTTGCGGCCCGCCGCGGGATGCAGGTGCAGCCACAGCCCCTCGATTCCGGTGTCGCACGCGGCTTCGATCGTCGACCGCAGCAATTCCGCGGACACTGCGTGCGCCTTGACAATCAGCGTGGCCTGCGCCCCCGCCACGTGCAGGTACGCGAGGGGCACGTCGCCCGCCGCCGGCAGCGTGCCAGCCAGCGCCCGGACCAGTCGTCGCACCCGTACGGTGTGTACGGGACAGTCGTGAATTGCGATCAGTTCGTCGCGTCGGACTAGGCCAAAGTGCCAGCCGCTCTGCTCTGACCAGCGCGCCGTGAGTGTGACGCGATCCCGATAACCCAGGCGCTCGTGATCCTGCGGGCCTGCGATCGTTGCGAGGCGGTCGGCCCACGGTGCAAGCGCCCTCGCGAGGTATGCCGTCTTCTGGGCGAGGCTGTCGGCCGCACTCATGAGACGATGCCGGCATCCGTGACAGGCAGGCTCGCAGCCGGCTGGCAATGATTGGTGTACGCTCACGCGCCCATGTTGCGACGAACCCCGAGGAGCCTCAATGGCCGCTGATGCTGCCGCCCGCGTCCCGACGTTCGCGGACGTGCGCGCCGCGGCCGAGCGCATCGCCGGCCACGCGCGGCGCACGCCGCTGCTCGCCCACACGCCGCTCGACGCCGAAACCGGCGGACGGATCCTGCTCAAGCTGGAGACGCTGCAGCACACGGGGTCCTTCAAGTTTCGCGGCGCGTACAACCGGCTCTGCCAACTCGATGCGGCCGAGCGCCGCGCCGGAGTCGTCGCATTCTCGTCCGGCAATCACGCGCAGGGCGTGGCCGCCGCAGCGAGGTTGCTCGGCATTCCGGCCACCATCGTGATGCCATCGGACGCCCCGCGCGTAAAGATGCGCAACACGCTCGCGCTCGGCGCAGAAGTCGTCGAATACGATCGCCAGCGCGAAAGCCGCGAGGAAATCGCCGCAGGGCTGGCCGCCGAGCGTGGCGCCGTACTCGTGCCCTCCTTCGACGATCCGCACATCATCGCCGGCCAGGGCACCGTGGGACTCGAGATCGCCGAACAGACAGAGGAACTCGGAATGCGGCCCGACGACGTGATCTTGTGCTGCAGCGGCGGCGGCCTCGTGGGCGGTACGGCGCTGGCGATCAAGAGCCTCGCGCCGTCGGCGCGCGTGTGGTGCGCGGAGCCGGCCGGGTTCGACGACTACCGGCGCTCGCTCGCGGCAGGCGAGCGCGTCCGCAATCTCCCGGGCGGCCACTCGATCTGCGATGCCCTGCTGGCCCCAACTCCGGGCGAGCTTACGTTCGAGATCAATCGACGGCTGCTCGCAGGCGGGGTCGTGGCGACCGACGACGAAGTGCGCCGTGCAATCGCATATACCGCGCGAGTGCTCAAGCTGGTCGTCGAGCCGGGCGGTGCCGTTGCGCTCGCGGCGCTGCTCGCCGGTCAGATCGATGCCCGCGGACGCACGGTCGCCGTCGTACTGTCGTGCGGCAACGTCGACGACGAGTTGCTGCGCGACGTTCTTGGCTGACTAGATCCAGCCGAGCGACGCGCCGACCGCGGCGAGCGCCAGTGCGATCGCCGCCAGCGTGCCGACGAAGCGCCAGCGCGCAGCCGGTGTCGGCGCGTCGTACGCCTTCGCGGCTGCGAGAAAGAACCACAGGTAGCCGAACACGAAGATGAGCGGCAGGCCCCAGGGCACGTTCCAGAACCACCAGTGCCAGTTGAGGACGCCCCACGCGTTCAGCACCAGTTCGGTGACGACGGCGCAAACGGAGAGGTTGACCGCCCAGAACCAGCGGTTGTTCATGCCCGCCACGCGGGCGTTGCGGTCGGCCGGCAGCAGCTTCACGTAGACGACGCCGAAGATCAGGAACAGCATCGTCGTCTCGATGTTGAGCCCGACGAGGATCTGGTAGGCCGTGGGACCGGTCTCGATCCAGAGGGCGTGCACGCCGGTCAGGTGCAGGATGAACGAATTGACGATCTCGTTGATCCAGTCGGCGAGCCAGAGCGCGAGTCCCGCGGCAACCACGTCCCACCGCCCACGGCCGACCTCGGTCGCGTAGACGTACCAGATCACGAGCAGGAAGAAAGGCACGTGCCACGCGAACATCGTGGGATCGCGCAGTTGTGCGAGGGCCGCCTGGGCAGTGGGCGTCATTTTCGCAACTCCCTTCGCAGGACCTTGCCGACGGGTGACTTCGGCAATTCGTTTCGGAACTCGATATGCTTCGGGCGCTTGTAACCCGTCAGCTGGTCGCGACAGTGTGCCATGACCGCCTCCGCCGTGAGGCCGGGATCGGCTCGCACGACGAAGAGCTTGACCGCCTCACCCGAATGGTCGTCCGGCACGCCGATGGCGGCGCACTCTCGCACGCCCGGGTGCAACGCCACGACCTCCTCGACTTCGTTCGGGTACACGTTGAACCCGGAGACGATGATCAGGTCCTTCTTGCGGTCCACGATCCTGACGTAGCCGCGCTCGTCGATGACGGCCATGTCGCCCGTCCGCAGGAAACCGTCGGGCGTGATCACCTTGGCCGTCTCGTCCGGACGGTTCCAGTAGCCACCCATGACCTGCGGCCCGCGCACGACGAGTTCACCCGGCTGACCGGTCGGCAGCGGACGACCTTCCTCGTCCCAGACCTCCACCTCGGTGCTGGGGATGGGCAGGCCCACGTCACCCGAGAATCCGCCGGAATCCGCCGGCGTCGAAGTCACGACCGGGCTCGCCTCCGTCAGTCCGTACGCCTGCAGGATCTCGTTCCCGGTGACGGCGCGCCATTTGTCGGCGACTGCCTGCTGGATCGCCGTGGCGCCGCCGGAACTCCAGTACAGCCGCGAGAAGTCGAGCTTGCGGAATTCGGGATCGTCGGCAAGTGCGTTGAAGAGCGTGTTGACCCCCGTCATCCAGTTCACCGGCCGCCGGCCGAGCTCGCGGACGAAGGCCCGGATGTCGCGCGGGTTCGGGATCAGCACGAGCAGCAGCCCGAGCCGCATTCCGAGCAGACAGCAGCAGACGAGCGCCGCCGCGTGGTAGAGCGGAAGCGGGCAGGCCATCGAGAACTGATCCTCGCCCGACGTGCGACGGCGCGCGTCCTGCTCGTCCCCGATCATCGCCTCGACCTGCAGCACGTTCGCGACGATGTTGCGGTTGAGCAGCATCGCGGCCTTCGACACGCCCGTCGTGCCACCCGTGTACTGCAGGAACGCGACATCATCCGGCTCACGCGGCACGGCCTTCAGCGAGAGCTTCCTGCCCTCGGCGAGCGCGTCGTTGAACCGCACGCTGCCCGGCAGCGAGAACGGCGGAACCAGCTTGCGGACGCGCCGGACCGCGAAATTCGCAAGCGCACCCTTCGGGAAGCCGAGCAGGTCGCCAATCGACGCGACGACCACGTGCCGTACCGGCGTCCTCGCGAGCACCTCCTGCAACGTCCCCGCGAAGTTCTCGAGCACGATGATCGCCTCCGCGCCCGAGTCCTTCAGCTGGTGCTCGAGCTCGCGCGGCGTGTAGAGCGGATTGACGTTGGTGACCACGCAGCCTGCACGCAGGGCGGCCGCAAGGGCCACCGGGTACTGCGGAACATTCGGCAGCATGATCGCGACGCGCGCGCCCGGCCCGAGTCCCCGCGACTGCAGCCACGCACCCAGCGCCGTCGACATCCGGTCGACCTCGCTGAAGCGGATCTCGCGACCCATGAAAACGTAGGCGCCCCGCCCGGCGTGGCGCACGAACGCGTCTTCGATCATCGCCGCGACGGTATCGAACTGCCGCCAGTCCACGTCGGCCGGCACTCCCGGCGGATAGCTCTTGATCCAGTAGCGGCCCATCGTCCCCCCGACGGCGCCTGGACGCGCCTTGCCCGGAGGATTCACGGGTTCGATGCGACACGCAAGTGGTCCGGACCGGTGCGATTGGATCCGTACGCTGCTACCTTGCGAACCGACCACGACCTGGAGGCCCCGATGTTCGACCTGGATGCCTGGCTCGTCGCGCTCTGCGTGCTGCTCGCCGCCGGCGCCGCCACGTGGATCGTGAGCCTCGCGCAGCGGAACGTGACGATCGTGGACACCCTCTGGCCGATCCTCTTCGTCCTCGCCGCATCGGCTTACTCCGCATGCGCCCCGCTGTCCGGTCCGCGCACTCCGGTCGTGCTCGCGCTCGTGTCCCTGTGGGGCCTCCGGCTCGCCGGCTACCTGACCTGGCGCAATCACGGCAAGCCCGAGGACCGCCGGTACCAGGCCATCCGACGTCGCAACGAGCCCAATTTCGCGCTGAAGAGCCTGTACCTCGTCTTCGGCTTCCAGGCATTGCTCGCTGCCATCATCTCCGTGCCGCTGCTCGCCGCGATCAACAGCGGCCGGCCGCTCGGGCCGCTCGATTACCTCGGCATCGCGGCGTGGGGCATCGGCCTCGCATTCGAGGCCGGCGGCGACTGGCAGCTCGCCAGGTTCAAGTCGAACTCCGCCAACGCGGGACGGGTCATGGACCAGGGTTTCTGGC
>JBBIVG010000077.1:0-237 GCA_037439865.1 Nevskiaceae bacterium | reverse complement strand
ACACGCGACACCCCAACTACTTCGGAGACTTCTGTATCTGGTGGGGGTTCTACCTCATAGCTGTGTCGGCCGGCGGCGCATGGAGCGTCGTCGGGCCCGCGGCGATGACCTTCCTGCTGCTCAAGGTCTCGGGCGTGGCGCTGCTCGAGAGCGACATCGCCGACCGGCGGCCCGGGTACGCCGAATACGTGCGGCGCACGAACGCATTTTTCCCGGGGCCGCGCCGGGACTGAACGG
>JBBIVG010000076.1:0-12008 GCA_037439865.1 Nevskiaceae bacterium | reverse complement strand
ACGCGCACCTCTTCCGCGAGCGGCCCGTGCCGGCGTCCCACCGCGACCGCCGCGCACGCGCCGGTGCCGCACGCCTGGGTCTCGCCCACGCCGCGTTCGAAGACGCGCAGCCGCACGTGGTCGGGCGCGACGATCTCGAGGAACCCGACGTTCACCCGCCGCGGAAAACGCGGGTGATTCTCTATGGCGGCTCCCACGCTGTCCACCGGGGCATCCCGCACGGAACGCACGCGGATGACGGCATGCGGGTTGCCGATGGAGACGGCGCCGAACTCGACCGGACCGCCCGGCAGGTCGATGCGGTAGGTCGGGGCCTCGCGCTCGGCCTCGAAAGGGAGCGAGCGCGGGTCGAAGTCGGGAACGCCCATCGCGACGGACACCCGTCCATCGGGCCGCAGTTGCGCCTTTACGATGCCGGCGGGACTGTCCATCGCGAGCGGTCGGTCCTGGCGCGCGGCGCGCGTCGTCACCAGGCGCGCGATGCAGCGCGCGCCGTTGCCACACTGCTCGACCTCGGTTCCGTCGGCGTTGAAGATCCGGTAATAGACGTCGGTGCCGTCGCGTCGCGGCGGCGAGAGAACGAGCGCCTGGTCGAAACCAATGCCGGTGCGGCGGTCGGCGAGGCGGCGCAGCGCTTCGGGCGAGGGGACCTGGTCGGGCCGTTCGGCGTCGAAGACGATGAAGTCGTTGCCGAGTCCATGCATCTTCGTGAACGCGAGCCGCATGGTGCAAGGATAGCCGACGCGGTCACTCCTGCGCGCGCATTTCGGCCAGGCTCGCCGCGATGCCCGACGCCACGTCGGGATAGCGCGGCGTCACGCCGAGTTCCTCGCGCATGCGCCTCGTCGAGACGCGGCGTGTCTCGACGAGGTAGGCGAGCATGCCCGGGCTGATGCGGCCGCGCGCGTCGGCGAGCGAGACGAGGTCGGGCGGCGGCAGGCCGGCCAGTTGCGCCGTCGCCTGCAGGTAGGCGGTCGTGCTGGAGTGATCGCCGTCGCCGACGTTGAAGACTCCGTGCACCGGGCGCTCGAGCGCGGCGACGCACGCGGTCACGAGATCGTCCACATGGATGCGGTTCGCCGGGCCCGCATCCTCGGGGCGCAGTGCCGGCTCCCCGCGCTGCAGGCGCTCGAGCGGCAGGCGCTGCGGGCCGTAGATCCCGGGCACTCGCAGCACGACCCAGCGCACGTTGCGCGCTTCGCACCACGCCCGGACGCGCTGCTCGGCGGCCACGCGGCGTCGCGAGCGGTCGTTCGTCGGCAACACGGGGCTCGATTCGTCGACGACCGCCCCGGCCGTGTCGCCATAGACCCCGGTCGTGCTCATGTAGAGGAACACGTCAGGTCGCCCGTCGCCGAGCGCATCGAGCAGGTTCGCGATCCTGGGATCGGTCGTGCCGGATTCCGGCGGCGGCGCGAGGTAGGCGATCGCGGCGCCTTCGGCCCGCGCGCGGATTTCCTGCGGCAAGGGCGACGCGTCGAGGTCCGCGACGATCGTGTCGATCCCCGCGGCGCGGAGCGACGCCAAGTTCGCCGTCGAGCGGGCGAGGGCGACGACTCGCCAGGGCGGCTGCAGCCGCGCAGCCAGGCGTCGGCCGACGTATCCGCAGCCTGCGATGAGGCAACGGCGATCCATTCGGCAAGCATACGCGAATGGTCCGGAATGACCCGCAGTTCGCCGCGCGTCGTGGCATCCTGAGCCCATGCCACGGGTGACCCTCGTTCCGACCGGCCAGGCCTTTCTCGTGGAGGACGGCGAAACCGTGCTTGCCGCCGCGCTGCGCGCCGGACTGAACCTGCCGCACAGCTGCAAGGGCGGGCATTGCGCCTCCTGCCGGGCGCGAATCCTCGAGGGAACCGTGGATTACGCAGGTGAAGTGCCGCCCGGCATCACGCGAGACGAAGTCCGCGAGGGGTACGCGCTCCTCTGCCAGGCGCGCGCATCGACCGACCTGCGCGTCGAGACACGCGAAGCGCGGCCGGCGCCCGACGTCGAGGTTAAGAGCCTGCCCTGCCGCATCGAGCGTCTCGACCGGCTCGCGGAGGACGTCATCGCCGTGGTCCTGCGCCTGCCGGCCGTCGAGGAAATGCACTTCCGGCCCGGCCAGTACCTCGACATCATGCTGTCCGAAGGTCGCCGCCGCAGCTTCTCGATTGCGAGCGCGCCGGCCGACGGGCGACACCTCGAGCTGCACGTGCGTCGCGCGTCGAAATCCGGGTTCACCGGGCAGCTGTTCGACAGCCTGCGCACCGGCGCGTTGCTCCGGATCGAGGGACCGCTCGGCCAGTTCTGGTTCCGCCCGGAATCGCCGCGACCGCCGCTGATGGTCGGCGGTGGCACGGGTTACGCGCCGCTGCGGGCGATGCTGCGGCAGCTGATCGCGACGGGCGACAGGCGGCCCGTCACGCTCTACTGGGGCGCGCGTGAGACCGCCGGGCTCTACGAGCACGAGTGGCTCTCGGGACTCGTCGCGTCGCGCCCGGGCTTTGTTTACCGGCCGGTGTTGTCCGGATCCTCCCGCGGGGACGGCGCGCTCCGGCATGGCCTCGTGCACGAGGCCGTGCTGGCCGACCATCGGGACCTGTCCGGCTTCGACGTCTATGCGAGCGGCCCGCCGGCGATGATCGAAGCGATTCGCACGCGCTTCGTCGAGCACGGGCTGCCGCGCGGACAGCTCTTCTTCGACTCGTTCGACTACGCGCCCGACACGCTCGCGCGGATGAAGGCGCGGCAAGGGTCGGGCTGATCCCCGCGGCGATCAGCGACGGCGCAGGCGCACGCGCGGCAGGTTCGTCCGTCGCCCGACCGACTGGGTGACCGAGCGGCGCAGCACTTCCGACGCCCTGGCCTTCTCGCCCATCTCCTCGAGCAGGTTGGCGAGGATCAGGCTGTTCTCGTTGCTCGGCCGGCGGGCGATGCTCGCCTCGAGGTAGCTCCGCGCCTTGCCGAACAGCTCGGCCCGCAGGCAGAGGCGCGCACAGGTCGCGAGCAGGTCGGGATCCTCCGGGCGCTTGCGCAGCCACGTCTCTGCTCGATCGAGCGGGACGAGCGGATCGGGCAGCACCAGATCGCCGTAGAGTCGCGTCGCCGCGGCGTCGGCCGTGTCCTCGATCAACTCGCGCAGGACCTTCTCCGCCGTCGGGTGATCCTGGCATGCCATCGCGGCGCGGGCGTAGGTCACGATCGATTGCGGCAGGCGACGCACGCCGCGCGGGAGACCCGACCACGCCTTCTCGAGCCGCGACTGGTCGGCCCGCTCGCCCGCCGCGCGGATTTCCTCGAGCTGCACCTGCGCGAGCAGCTCGTTCACCTGGGACTCCGGGAGTTCCTTGGCGCTGCGCAGCCGTGGCCCGAGCGCGATCAGCCGATCGCCGCGCCCGAGCTTCTGGTACAGCCGCGCCATGAGCTCGATGCCCCGCGAGTTGAGATCGCCGGAGGCTTCGAGCTGCTCGAGCGTGAGCAGGGCCGCTTCGTCCTGGCCGCGACGCATCTGCATCTCGGCCAGCGTGACGAGGGCGGCGGCTCGCTCCTCGGGAGCGTCCTCCTGGGCGAGCGACAGGTACTCGTCGCGGCGGCCGATCGCGTCGAGCAGGTCCGCGGCGCGTGCCGCGACGAGGTAATTGGCGGCCGGGGAATCCGCTTCGGGCGCGGCGCGCGCCAGCAGCTCCTCGGCGCTACGCCAGTTGCCCGCGGCCAGGTCGAGCAGCCCGCGCTGCGTGTCCTCACGAGCGCGTCGCCGCCGGCGCACCGTGCGCAGTTCGGCGAGCCTCCGGCGCGCGCTGACGGCGCCGACGAGCGCACGCACCGCGAAATACGCGCCCGCGAGCAGCAGGAGGAAGACCGGCAGCGTCGTCTCGAACAGGAAGCGACCGGTGCGGATCGCGACGTAACCCGGGTCGCCGAGCAGCAGGTGCGCGAGCAGCCCGCCCGCCACGAGCGCCAACGCGACGATCACCGCGCCTTTCATGGGGAAGCCGGGGTCCCGCCCATCACGCGCTGCAGCTGCCGCGCGGCCGCGCCGACGGCGGGCAGCGGCGGGGCGATGCTGATGTCGCGCAGCGCGGCGATCTCGCCCTGCGCGCCCTTGACGGCGGGCGACGACGGGTCGAAGAACTGGGTGAGCCACGCGGACGCCGCCTTCAACGATTCCTGGTATGCGGCGGCATCCGGCTGCATGGCCGCGACGCGCGCCGCGAACAACAGCAGTTCAAGATGCTGCCGGCGCAGCGATTCCTCTTCCTGCGTCACGAGCCGCGTCGTGGCCGGGTCGATGCGCTTCAGCGAAACGAGGTCGCGCAACGCCTGCGCGAGCCGGTGCATGCCGCGCTCGAACGCGCCCTGCGGCGCCGGCTCCGCTGGCGCACGGCGGGCGCTCGTCACCGGGACGCCGAGCACCGGGAACGCGGGAATTGCATCCTCGATGGCGGCGACGCGCGCGAGTACCGCCGGCAGGTCGGGCACCGGGACGGCGCGCAGTTCGGTCAGTTCCTGCGCGAGCAGGCGGCGCACCTCGGTCACTGCGGGATCGCCGAGCGTGGCGAGACGAGCATCCGCGGTCTCCATCGCGACGATCGCGGTCACGACATCGTGTTCGAGATTGAGCCGGCGTGCGCCGAGGTCGAGCAGGTACATCGCCTCCGCACGCACCCAGGCGCGCTGCGGCGCTTCGGTCCGGGTCCGCAATTCCTCCACGCTCCGGCCGAGCTCGCCCACCTGTGCCGGCAGTTCGCGCAGGCCGCGCAGTTCATTGCGCGTTGCGTTCTGCGACGTGTCGAGGCGCGCGTTCAGCGTGGCAATCTGGCCGGCCAGCCGATCCTGCGTGCCGCGCAGCTGGGTGACCTGCCCGTGCACGCGGTCGATGCGCTCGTCGAACTGGCCGAAACGCCAGTGCGCGTACACGGCGAGCAGCAGCGCGATGACCGCGAATGCGACGAGCATGGGGTTCGAGCCGCCGCCCGTGCGCCGGGCGTTCATCTCGGTCGAGAGGGATTCGATTTCGGCGGGCATCGGCTGGGCGCGGGAGCGCTGGAATATTCCGCCCCGATCCTATCACGCAGGGGCGGGGCGGCTCCCGCGCTGGTGCTCGAGCAGGGCCGCGAGCATCGCGTCGTCCTCGGCGCTGCGTGCGGCGTGGATCTCGCCGCGCCAGCCGAGCCGGCGTGCCGCGGCTGCAACTCGTTCGCCCGGCACCAGCAGGCAGGCATCGCGCAGCCGGGGGAACCCCGGGTCGGGTGCGAGCATCAGCAGCGAGTCGAGGATCTCGACGCTGGTGACGGCAACGACGACGGCCTGCGACGCGCTGGCCCGCAGCAGGTCGGCGACGGCGCCCGGGGCCGGCACGACTGGTCGCCGACGATAAACCTCGGCGAATTCGACGGTCGCGCCGCGGTCCTCGAGGCGCGGGCGCAGGGCATCCCTGCCGCCGATGCCCTTGACGATGAGGACGCGCCGGCCAGCCGGGTCGCCGAACTCGGGCAACGCCAGCAGTGCCTCCGAGTCCGATCCCGTCGCCGGCAGCGCGTCGACCGGTACCTGCGCCGCTTCCAGGGCGCGGGCAGTGGCGCGACCGATCGCGGCAACTCTCGCCCGCGCCGGCCGGCCAAGTTGCGCCAGGCCCTGCTCGACCGCGTTCGCGCTCGTGTAGATCACCCAGTCGAATTGCGTCCTGCCGAGCGCATCGCGCGTGCCGGCATCGAGCACGACCGGCTCGATCGCGATGGTCGGAAACTCGACGGGGTCGGCCCCCTGCTCGCGCAGCAGGTCGATGAACCGGGAAGCCTGCCGTGTCGGCCGGGTGACGACGACGACGAGGCCGGCGAGTGGACGATTCACGACGCTGCGATGGCCTCGTCGCGCAGCCGCTCGAGCAGCGCGCCGGCTCCGGCCGCCTGCATGCGGCCCGCAAGGGCACGCCCGAGCCCTGCGGCATCCGCCGTGGATCCGCTGATGCGGTCGCGGTAGACCTCCGTGCCATCGGGCGCGCCCACGAAGCCGCGCAACGTGAGCGTGCCGCCGTCGAGCGAAGCATGCGCCGCGATCGGCGAGTGGCAGCTGCCGCCCAGCGTCTGCGCGAAGGCGCGTTCCGCCGTCAGCCGCACGAACGAGTCCGCGTGGTGCAGGGCCGCGAGATGCTCGCGGCTGCGCGCGTCGTCCTCGCGACACTCGATGCCGATCACGCCCTGGCCCACGGCGGGCACCGACAGGTCGAGCTCGAGCACTTCCGTGATTCGCTCACCGAGACCGAGCCGCTCGAGGCCGGCGCATGCCAGCAGGATCGCGTCGAGCGTTCCTTCCTCGAGCCGCCGCAGTCGTGTGTCGACGTTGCCACGCAGCAACTCCAGCGCGAGGTCCGGCCGGGCGTGCCGCAGCTGCGACTGCCGGCGCGGGCTCGAGGTACCGACGTGCGCGCCCTGCGGAAGGTCGGTGAAGCGGCGGTAACGGAGCGAGATGAATGCGTCGTGAGGGTTGGCGCGCGGCAGCGCAGCCGCGATGCAGAACCCCGGCGGGAGCTCGCTCGGCACGTCCTTCATCGAGTGGACCGCGATGTCGGCGCGGCCTTCCTGCATGGCGACCTCGAGCTCCTTCACGAAGAGCCCCTTGCCCCCGACCTCGGCGAGCGCGCGGTCCTGCACGCGGTCGCCCTGGGTGCTCATCGGCACCAGCTCGACGGGAGTCTGCGGATGGGCCGTCCGCAGCAGGGCGGCGACGTGCTCGGCCTGCCAGAGCGCGAGCTTGCTGCGACGGGTGGCGATGCGAATCGGTTGCGACACTTGGGACTCCAGGAAATCGGAATTCAACGCGAAGCCCGGGCTGCGGCTTCCTCGCTCTCGAAGCGGAACAGCGCGACGAGCAGGCCGAGCACGATGGGGCCCAGAAAGAGGCCGATGAAACCGAACGCCGACAGGCCGCCCATCACGCCCACGAACACCGCGAGCGTCGGTACCTCGGAGCGGCCGGAAATCAGCAGCGGCCGCAGGAAGTTGTCCACGGAGCCGACGGCGATCATGCCCCACAGGGCGAGAAAGATGGCGTGGCCGTGGTCGCCGTGCAATGCAAGCCACGCGGCAGCCGGGCCCCACACGATCACGGTGCCCACCACGGGCACGAGCGCGAACAGGGCACCGAGCACACCGAAGACGAGCGGCGAGGGCAGTCCGGCAATCCAGAAGCCGATGCCGACCAGCGTGCCCTGGATCAGCGCCGTGAGCCCGATCCCCATGAACACGGCGCGCGTGACGTCGGCGAGGTGCTGCCACAGGCGCGTCCGGCGCCGCTCCCCGATCGGCAGCATCGTCACGACTCGCTGCGCGACCTCGGGGCCGTCGCGCAGCACGAAGAACAGCACGAACAGCATGAGCACGAAGCTCACGAGCGTACTGAGCGCGCCGAGTACGAACGTCCCGCCGGTCGAGGCCAGCGTCTGGAGCACGTGCTTGGTCGCCGCGATCAGCCAGTCCTGGAGCTGGACGATCGAGAGGCTCGTGTGCTCGTCGAGCCACTGGAGCGGCTCCTGCAGCCAGCGCACCTGGCCGAGGTCGAAGCTCGACATGTTGCCCATCTGCGGCACCTGCGAGTTGAGCTTGCCGAGCAGCTGTGCCGCCTGTGCCGTCACCGCCCCGGCGATGATCGCGACCGGCAGCAGGAAGAACGTCACCGCGAGCAGGGTCGTGATCGCGCTCGCGACTCGCGGACGGTTGCCCAGCCGCCTCGTGAGCCGCGAGTTGAGCGGTGCCAGCAACGAACCGAGCAGCACCGCCCACAGCAGCGGTTGCCACAACGGGGAGACGATTCGCCAGACGAGGTAGCCGAGCACGGCGAGCAGCAGCACCGCGCCGAGCCGGACATAGAAACGGTGCTCTTTTCCGGCGCTGTCGTCGGGCAGCGTGATCGTTGATTCGCCGATGTCGTCGGTGGGCTTGACCACTCAGTGACCGCCTCTCAACTGCCGCAGGGTGTCCGAGGCGAGTCGCCGGCTGACCGGCAGGGTCTCGTCGCATTCCTTGAAGCGCACGAGATACTGTCCTTCGGCGCCGCGCTCCACCGCGCTCAGGTGGCGCGTCGCCACCAGCGAATTGCGGTGGATACGCACGAAGTCCGGCGCGAATTCGTCTGCCAGCGCTCGCAGCGGCTCGTCGATCAGGTCGCTGCCCCCGCGATGCCGCACGGTGACGTATTTCTGGCCCGCGGAGAAGTAGAAGATGTCCTCGACGGGGATGAGCCGCAGCTGGTCGCCCAGCCGCGCGCCTATCTGCGTCCGGCGCCGCCCGAGGTCCGACCGTTCGGCGATGCGCATGAGCTGCGCGCCGGCGACGCGTGCCGCGTGCTGGAGCGCGCGCTCGAGCTTTTCGCGACGCACCGGCTTCAGGAGGTAGCCGACCGCCTGTGTCTCGAACGCCTCGACCGCGTACTGGTCGTAGGCCGTCGTGAAGATCACCGCAGGCGGATCCTCGAGCGCGGCCAGGTGCCGTGCGGCCTCGATGCCGTCCATGCCGGGCATGCGGATGTCGAGCAGCACCACGTCCGGCTCCAGCCGTAAGCACATCTCGAGCGCCTCGCGCCCGTTGGCGGCCTCGCCGGCGACGGTGACGTCGTCGAGTTCCCCGAGCAGGCTGCGCAGGCGTTCGCGTGCGGGCGGCTCGTCGTCGACGATCAGCGCGCGCAAGGGCTCGGCGGAAGGGGCGGTCTGTGGCATGGGCAGGGCGGCATTTTCTGCTGGCCCACCCCGGCCTGTCACTTCCGGGCGATCGGGTCGACCGCCCCGAGCACGAGGGGAAAGCGCAGCCGGACCCGGTAGTCCTCGCCGGAATCCACCACCTCGACCGCCGACCGGCCCGGGAACACGAGTTCGAGCCGCTGCCGGATGTTGTCGAGCGCCATGCGGTTCCCCGAGCGGACGGCTCGTGCCACCGGCGCCACGGGGTTCGCGACCTCGATCGTCACCTCGTCGCCGTCGAGCCGCCCGACGACCGTCACGGTACCGCCCTCCGGGAGCGGCTCGATGCCGTGGCCGATGGCGTTCTCGAGCAGCGGCTGCAGCAGCAGGCTCGGCACGACCGCCTGCGGCGGCAACTCGCCGACCCGCCAGCGCACCTGCAGGCGGTCGCCGAGGCGAAGCTGCTCGATGCGCTGGTAGATGCGCGCGACCTCGAGCTCCTCGCGCAGCGAGATCTGCGCGCGGGAGTCGCTCAGGCTGACCCGGAACAGGTCGGCGAGGTCCTCGATGGCTTCCTCGGCCCGGGCCGGGTCGGAGCGCGTGAGGGCGGCCACGGTGTTCAGGCTGTTGTACAGGAAGTGCGGCCGGATGCGCGCCTGCAGCGCGCGAACCCTCGCGCGCGCCTCGAGCTCGATGCTGAGCCGCCATTCGTGGGCGACGTAGAAGTAGCGCAGCGCGAGCGCGCCGACGATCGCGGCGATGAACAGGTTGGGCAGCAGGAACGACCAGTGCCGCTCCGGAAAGAGATCGGAAGTGATGCCGAAGCGGTCGGCCCAGAGCCGGCCAAACCAGTACACGCATTCGGAAACGAGGGCCACCGTGCCGACGATCAGGCCGAGCGCGCCGAGCGACGCGGTGCGCAGCGGATGTCGCGCGAGCATCGGTCGCGCCTTGCACAGGACGGCGGCGCAGAGCAGCCCGGTCCAGAGCAGGTAGGCGGAGGTGCGCGCGAGTTCGGTCCAGAACTCGCCGTGCACGCTCTGGCGCGCGAGGGCGAGCACGAAGGCGATGATCGCCGCGACCAGCACCACCGCGAGCACGGCGCGCGCTTCGCAGAAATCGGGCAGGTAGGAGCTGCGCGCGTCCCCGGCGGGAGCCGGCGCCGGCCGCTCGGCGCTCATCGGCGCGGCGGGTCCTTGCGGGCGCCGCCCGGCTGCGAGAAGAGCGCGTCCTTCAGGCGGAACAGGGTCGAGATGTCGTCGTCGCCGTGGCCCTGCTCGACCAGCGTGCGGTAGTGCCGCAGCGTGGTCTCGACGACCGGCAACTCGACGCCGTGGCGCGCAGCCATGTCGTGGCAGATGCGCAGGTCCTTCTCGTGCAGGCGCACGCGGAAGCCGGCCGGATAGGCGTTGCGCACCATGTTCGGCGCGCGATTCACGAAGTACCAGCTCGAGCCCGCGCCCTTGCCGAGCGTCTCGATCAGCTTGTCGAGCGGCAGCCCTTCGGCCTTGGCGAATGCCATCGCCTCGGACACGGCCTGGATGATGCCCGCGCACATGATCTGGTTCGTCGCCTTCGCGGCCTGGCCGGAGCCGGTCGGGCCGAAGTGCGTGATCGCGCGCCCCATGGCTGCGAGCACGGGTTGGGCGCGTGCGAACGCCTCGGCCGAACCGCCGACCATGATGGCGAGCGTCCCGTCCCTGGCGCCCTCGACTCCGCCGCTGACGGGGGCATCGAGAAACTCTACGTCGCGCGCGGCCAGCCGCTTTGCCGCAGTCCGCGCCGTATCGGCGCTCACCGTCGAGCAGTCGATGACGATCGAGCCGGGCCTCAGCCCGGGCAGCATCGCCTCCACCGTGTCGAGCACGTCCGCGTCCGCGGAGACGCAGAGCACGATCACGTCGCACGCGGCCGCGAGCCCTGCGGGGCTGTCCGCGGCGATGACTCCGAGCTCGGCGGCCAGCTCGACGGCCCGGTCCCGGGTGCGGTTCCAGACTCCCGCGAGCAGCCCTGCCTTGTGCAGGTTGCGGGCCATGCCGCGGCCCATGGCGCCGAGGCCGGCGAATCCGGTCGCGAGGGTCACGTCACTTGCCGCTGCAGAACAGGTCCATCGATTGCTTGGCGCTCGCCCGGGCCGAGTCGATCTCCTCGCTCGTGAGGTACCGGCGCTGGCCGTCCGGACCCTGCTCGTAGAGCCGCCAGGAATTCATCAACGTCTCGTAGCGCTGGCGGGCATCGGTGCAGCGCTTGGCGCGGTCCTCGGCAGAGAGTTCGCTGGCCTTCTGCGCGCTCGCCTGCTGGGCGTTCGCCTTGGACTCCGCGGCGTCTTCCTGGGCGTACTGCTTCATCTGGTCGGAATAGCGTTTCTGCACGGCCGCAGGGTCCGTACTGGTGCTGGCGATGCCGATCTTTTCGGCGGGGATGGTCTGCGGCACGTCGGTGTAGACGACGTTCCCCTTGGCGTCCTTGGTCACGTAGACGTCGCCCGCCTGGGCCCCGGCGGACAGCAGCAGCGCGACCACGAGCGTCAATGTCGGTTTCATGCGAGCAGCCTCCATTGCGACCGCCCGAGTCTAGCAGGACCGGCGGGCTTGTCTCGGGACCAGCCGCCCGCCCGGCCCCGAAACTGCGACGGAGACCCCACCGGGCCAAAAAAAAGCGGACGCCGAGGCGTCCGCAAGTGGGGGCGAAGGCGGCCGAACCAGGAACCGGCCGCCTTCCTCAGACCCGATCAGTTGTAGGCACGCTCGCCGTGCGACACCGTGTCGAGACCCTCGCGCTCCTGGTCCTCGGCGACCCGCAGGCCCACCACGAGGTCCACGACCTTGAAGGAGATCGCGGCGACGACGCCCGACCACGCGAGGCTCAGGAGCACGGCCCAGAGCTGCGACTTGAACTGCCCCGCCATCGAGTACTCGCCGACCGCGTTGGCGACGTAGTCGTACACGCCGGTGCCGCCGAGCAAGGGCGAGCAGAACACCGCCGTCAGCAGCGCTCCCGTGATGCCGCCCACGCAGTGCACGCCGAACACGTCGAGTGCGTCGTCGTAGCCGAGCTTGTGCTTCAGGCTCGCGACGGCCCAGAGGCAGACGAGACCCGCGATCACGCCGATCGCGATCGAGCCCATCGGCCCGACCCAGCCGCAGGCGGGCGTGATCGCGACGAGCCCGGCCACCGCACCCGACGCGCCACCCAGCATCGTCGGCGTGCCGCGGTGAATCCACTCGGCGAACGACCACGCGAGCGCGGCCGCGGCGGTTGCGAGCATCGTGTTGGCGAACACCTGTCCCGCGAAGCCGGTGGCCTCGAGGTTCGAGCCGACGTTGAAGCCGAACCAGCCGACCCACAGCAGCGA
>JBBIVG010000075.1:0-12087 GCA_037439865.1 Nevskiaceae bacterium | reverse complement strand
GTTCATTCGGCCCGTGCGCCGCAGCTCGGAGAGCAGATCCACGAGGCCGGACCCGCAGATGCCGGCAGGCACGCCGCCCCCGATGACCTCGAGCTCGACCGGGCCGTCGTCGCGCAACCGCACACGCTCGATCGCTCCGTCGAGGGCCGGCATGCCGCAGCTCACGCCGCCGCCCTCGAATGCCGGGCCCGCGGGACACGACGCCGCGACCAGGCGCCGGCGGTTTCCGAGCAAGACCTCGGTGTTCGTTCCGATGTCCACGAGGGCGCAGATCGCGTCGTCCTCGCCAAGTCCCGTGGCCAGCAGGCACGCGGCGGCATCCGCGCCGACGTGGCTGCCCACGAGCGGCAGGCCGTGCACCCGCGCTTGTGGATTCAGCGGCAAGCGCAGCTTCCGTGCCGTCGAATCCAGGCTCGTCGTCGTGGCACGACCCGCCCGCAGGTCGGATTCCGCAGACGACTGGTACGGCAGCACGCCGAGCCCCTGCACGTCGCGACCGAACATCAGGTCGCGCATGGTCGGGTTTGCGGCCACGACCAGTTCGTAGATCGTGCGCGGATCGACTGGCAGCGCCTCGACGGCGTGCGAAAGGTATCCGAGCAGCGTCCGCTGCAGCAGCCGGCCCTTGTGCGTTCCGTCGTAATGGATGCGCGCCATCACGTCGGAGCCGCCGAACCGTTGCGGGTTCTCGAACGAGTGGGTTGCGACCAGGTGGCCGGTCTCGAGGTCGTGGAGGCGCAGCGCGATCGTCGTCGTGCCCAGATCGAGCGCGAGGCCGTGCAACGGGCCGTCCGAATCGGCGATGCACACGCCGTCGAGCAGGACCCGCCGACCTATGCGTGTCACGACCGGATCGAGCTCCGGTCGCGCATCGGCGAACCCGGCCGACGTAGTCTCGATTCGCATCGCGCCGCGCCGCAACGTATGTGCGCGCACCGCGCCGGGGGCGACGACGCGCGTGCGGCAGGCGAGCCGGAACCTCCCCTCGAGGTGGCGCTCCTGGGGAGCGGGCTCGCTCAGGCATTCGGTCCCCGACTCGATCTCGAGCAGGCACTCGCGGCACTTGCCCTGCCTGTGACAGGACGTCGGCACCTGGACGCCGAGCGACTCGGCGCAATCGAACAGCGTCTGCCCCAGGGCTGCCGTGCCGACGCGCCCGTTGATGCTGACGGACGCGCCGGACATCGGGGCGGCTTCGGACGCCGCAGTCACGCCGATACCGTCCCCTGTTCCGCGATCAGGCGCCTGAAGAGTTCCACCGCGCTCGCCGCATCGGCCGCGTATCCGTCCGCGCCGATCTGTCGCGCGTAGTCGGCGCTGGTCGGCGCGCCGCCGATGCAGAGCCTGACGTCGCGCATCCCGGCTTCCTCGAATTTCTGCACGACGGTACGCATGTAGACCATGGTCGTGGTGAGCAGCGCGCTCATCCCGACGATCCGCGCGCGGTGCTCCCGGGCGGCCGCGATGAACTTCTCCGCGGAAGTGTCGGTGCCGAGATCGACGACGGTGAATCCGGCGCCCTCGGCCATCATCCCGACGAGGTTCTTGCCGATATCGTGCAGGTCGCCCTTCACCGTGCCGAGCACGATGGTCGCAGACAGCGCGGAGTCCATGCTCTTCGAGCCCAGCAGCGGCTTCAGCACGGCGAGGCCGGTCTTCATCGCCCGGGCGGCGAGCAGCACTTCGGGCACGAAGACCCGGTTGTGCTTGAAGTCCTCCCCGATGACCCGCATGCCCGCGATCAGGCCGTCCTCGAGCACCTCCATGGCGGGCCGGCCTTCGGCCAGCGCGTCCTCGACGCACCGCTTGACCGCGTCGTGCCTGCCCTCGAAGAGGTGCTGGTTCAGCAGCGCGTAGTCAGCCATTCGCGTGCTCCATGAATGCCGGCAGTTCCACGCCCGGCTCGAGGCCGGTGCGACGGATGAGCCCACGGATCTCTTCGTGTACGCGTGCGTCGAGCGGCTCCACTTCGTAGTTCGCCAGCGTCTCGTCGATGACTTCGTTCGCACGCGCGCGCCAGTCGCGCGAGCCCTGCTCGCCCCACTGGTCCCAGTTCGTGCGATCCAGCGTCGGGCCGGGCAGGTACAACTCCTCCGGCCAGTGCGCCAGGGTGTGCTCGGACGTAAGCATGTGCTGGTCGCGAACCAGTTCCTCGATCAGACCGATCGCCGGCAGGTCGTCGCGCACCTCGACCGGCCGCACGAAGCGTCTCGCGTGGGCCACGATCTCGTCGTCGAACACGAGCTTCTCGAGACTGAAACAGTTGACGAAGTCGAGCATGCCGGGGCCGGACACCGAGTTGATGCCGGCGCAGGCCGCGAGGAAGGCGCCAACACCGGTTTCCATGCCCGCCTGCGGATCGTTGAACTTGGCGTCGGACAGGGCCATGTAGGCCTGGCACGGCAGCTTCAGGTGCTTCGCGACCTGCGCGTAGCTGCAATAGAGCTGCAGCGCCTCCACGGCCGTCATCGGGTTCGTCATGAGCTGCATGTGGAAGGATGCCGGGGCGCCGCCGAAGATCACGGGCGTGCCGGGCCGGACCGCCTGCGCGATTGCGAGCCCCGACAGGACTTCGGCCGTGTGCAGCACGAGCGCGCCGACCGTGGTCGCGGGCGAGATCATGCCGAGCAGCAGCACCGGCACGATCTCGATCGGAATGCCCCACTCCGCGCAATCCATGATGTTCGCGACAGGGTCCTCGCCCCAGCGCAGCGGCGTATTAGGGCAGCACGTGAAGATGGCCATCGGCCGCCGGGCGAGGTCTTCGCGACCGTCGCGGAACATCGCCATGATCTCGCCCATGCGCGGCACGCCCCAGGCCGTGAACGCGCCGGAGACCACTGGCCGCTTCGAATGCGCGAGCACGAGATACAGGCGCCAGGCATCGGCAACGTCCTGCGGGATGTCCTTCGGGATGAATGCCGTGGACAGGTACGAGATGTGCTTCAGGCCGTCGGCGAGGCGCACGTACTCGACGAAGTCGGGCGTGCGCGCCTCGCGGGCCACCTGTGCCCGACGGTCGAGGATACGCAGCGCCGAACTCGCCGGAACGAAATGGACGTTGTCGCCCTCGAGCACCGCGGCCGGTGCGCCATCGCGATCGTGCAGCGTGAGCGACGACGGGACCGTCGCCAGGGCTCGCTCGACCACCGCGCGCGGGAACCTCACGCGCCCGGAGGCCGTGTCCGCGGCCATCCCGAGCGGCGCCAGCCGCGCGAGCGCACGCTCGTCCTCGATGAGCACGCCCGTGCGCTCGAGGACCGTGAGCGCCTCGTCGATGACCCGCTCGATGAGGGCGGGCTCGAGGACCGATAGGGTGGGCCTCATCCGCTGTGTTCCCCGCCCGGGGCGCGCGCCAGGCGGATTGCGCTCTCCGGGCACGCCTCGACGCACTTGGCGCAGGCTTCGCAGGCCGCGGCATTCGGCGTGAACGCCTGTTTCCACCCGTGCGCGAACCCCTTCACCCTGCCGCGCAGGGACAGGCCCTTCCTCTGGTCGACCGGCAGCACGCCGACCACGAATACCTGCGTCGGACAGACCGACACGCAGGCGGCCTTGCCCTCGCAGCGGTTCCGGTCGATGACCGGCACCATCACGCCCGGCACCTGCCTGCAGGCAGCGGCCTCGGTCATCTCGCGACTCATCCGATCCTGGCCCCGTGCTCGGCTAGCAGTTCGCGCAGCACCGAGCGATGGCAGCGCGACTCGTCCGCGCAGTAGCAGCCCACCGAGAAGTCGGCCGTACATGACAGTGCAGCGAGCGTGTCGAGGAGCGCGCGGTTGTCAGGCGTCTTCATTTCGACGCGGTAGCGGCGCACGAACGCCTTCCAGGCCCGCTCGTCTGCCGAGGCGAGCGCCGCGTGCGCCGTCTTGAGCAACGCCTCGCTCGGCGCGAGGTTCGGCAACCAGACGTCGTAGAGGTCGCGCTTCGCATACTCGCCCTTCGGCACGCCCCTCGGCGGGCGGCGCACGGTGCCGATCCGCAGGCCTTCGCCGGGCGCGCGCGCGCTGCCGAGTCGAACAATCCGCACGGTCACGACGATACCCTCCTCAGGCGACTAGCCGCAGATGCGCTCGGCGGGGCGCTCCGCCGCCGCGGAATTGTGCATCTCCCAGAACACCTCGGCGATCTTCTGCGGCGCGAGCGACGTGCCGGGCATGATCATCCCGGCGATCGTCACGGTGCCTACGTAGATGCCGGCAGGCGCGAGCTCCTTGTTGAGCGTGAACGCCAGGTTGCGCAGCCCGGCCTTGCCGATCGCGAGGGAGGATGCATCGAGCCAGCCTGTCGGATCGAGGGCGAGGCCCCCGCCCGTGAACAGGACCGTCCCGTGTCCGCGCTTGCGCATGCCCGGCAGCACGGACTGCGCGGCGACGAGGGCGCCCCCGACGTTGACCCGGAAGTCGTCCAGCGCGTCCTCGACCTTCAGCACCGACGGCGGCGCAAGGCTTGCACGGTGCGCGTTGTAGACCAGCACTTCCACCGGGCCGGCATCCCTCTCGATCGCACCGATGACGCTGCGCAGCCTGGCGAAGTCCGCAGCATCCACGGTCTTCGTCTCCACCTTGAGCCCGCGCTCGCGCAGGCCCGCGACCGCTCCGGCCACCTTGCGCGGCTTGCGGCCCAGCCCCACGACCCGATGCCCGGCCGAGGCGAAGCGCTCGGCGATCGCCACGCCGAGGCCCGGCCCGATGCCGACGAGAACGGTGACCGGTGGATTCGTCATTCACGCATTCCGTTTCCGGTGGTCCCGATCGGCAAAGGGCTCAGACGAGCTTGAGCTCGACGAGGCTTTTCGCCAGGGCGACCGCCGCCTCGGTGGCCGGGATGAACTCCATGCCGAGCGTGCGCCGCGTGAGCGAGTTGTCCACATTCATCGGCTTGCCGAGTTCGGGAACAGCCTGCCGTGCCGCGCCGTCGAAGATCGCCACGACCCTGACGAGCCAGTCCGGCAACTCCCGCGACGGGACCTTGCGCGCAGCGTCGCCCAGCCCCGCGCGGATCGCCTGCGCGATCTCGATCAACCAGAGACTCTCCGCGCAACCCAGGTAGCGCCCGCCGCCCGGCGCGCTGGTCTCGACGGCAAGGCGATGCATGCGCGCCACGTCGCGCACGTCCACGCACGGGATGGCCATGTGCGGCGCGCCGGGATACTTGCCCTTGAGGAACGCCTGCACGAGGGCCGCGGACGTGCCGATATCGCGGTCGAGCGCCGGGCCGAGCACGAGGCCGGGATTGACCGACGAGTAGTGCATCGCCGGCTCTTCCTTGGCCATGAAATCGCGGGCGGCGCGCTCGGCCAGCGTCTTCGACTTGCCGTAAGCAGTGACGTCCGGCGAATCGACTGGCGTCCAGTCTGCCTCGGTGAACGGGGCCGTCCGCGAGCGCGGATGGCCGTACATCACGGCCACCATGGAGGAGGTCTGAACGAAGCGCTGCACGCCGCCCGCGGCCGCGGCACGCAGCACGCGCATCGTGCCCTGCACGGCCGGACGGATCAGGTCCTGTTCGTCCCTGGGTTGCGCAGCCGGAAACGGCGACGCCACGTGCAGCACGTGGGCGCAACCCGCGATGGCCGCATCCCAACCGGCGTCGGACTCCAGGTCCGCCTGCGCGAACTCGAGCCGCGACACATCCACGTGCTTCGCGAGCGTCCCTCGAACCTCGTCGGAGCGCTGGAGCGAACGCACCGTTCCGCGCACGCCATAACCGGCTCGCAGCATCTCGGCCGCGCAATGCTTGGCGATGAACCCGGAGACGCCGGTAACGAGGACCGTCGGCTTGCTCATGATTGCCCCCCTTGTAGGAGTCGAGTCTAACCCAGCCGGCGAGTGCAGCCACAGTTGGGCTAAGCTGGGCCATGGCCGCGAACTTCGAACCCGACCGCCCGTTGCGCGACGATATCCGCCTGCTCGGGCGGCTGCTCGGCGACACTGTCCGCCACCAGGAGGGCGACGCCGCATTCGACCTCGTCGAGCGCGTCCGCCAGAGTTCCATCGCGTTCCGGCGCGACGAAGACGCCGCGGCCCGCCGCGAGCTCGAGCAGATCCTCGACGGGCTCACCCGCGAGCAGACCATGGTCGTGGTCCGCGCCTTCAGTTATTTCTCGCACCTCGCCAACCTCGCGGAGGACCTGCACAACATCCGCCGGGCGCGCCAGTCGGAGATCGAGGGTGCGCCGCCGCCCGAGGGCAGCCTCCTGCGCGCGCTCGACCGGGTGCAGGCGGCCGGCGTCGGGCCCGAGGCGCTCCAGGACTTTTTCCGGGACGCTCTCGTGGTGCCGGTGCTGACCGCGCACCCGACCGAGGTCCAGCGCAAGAGCGTGCGCGACCTCGAGACGCGGATCGAGCGGTTGATGCAGGCACGCGACCGCCTGAAGCTCACGCCGGCCGAGCTCGCGGCGAACGACGAGTCCGTGCGGCGCGCCGTGCTGACACTGTGGCAGACGCGGATGCTGCGC
Organism: Nevskiaceae bacterium; assembly: GCA_037439865.1. Lineage (GTDB taxonomy): Bacteria > Pseudomonadota > Gammaproteobacteria > Steroidobacterales > Steroidobacteraceae > RPQJ01. The sequence continues at coordinate 5,627 of JBBIVG010000075.1, read as the reverse complement.
CTCGAAAAGCTCGGCGTGCTAGACGAGGTGGCGAACGGACTGTCGTTTTTCGAGCAGACGTTCCTTCCCGAGCTGCCGCGGCTGTACGGCGCGCTGGAGGACGAGCTGCAGCGCCGCCTGCCCTCCCCGGGCGACGTCGAATTGCCGTCTTTCCTGCGCATCGGCTCCTGGATCGGCGGCGACCGCGACGGCAATCCATTCGTCACGGCGGACGTGCTGCGGCGCACGTTGCGGATGCAGTCTTCGCGCATCTTCGAGTACTACCTCGACGAGTTGCACGCGCTCGGTGCCGAGTTGAGCACCACGACGCTGGTCACCCGGGTGCCGGAGGAACTGCAGGCGCTCGCCGGGAACTCGCCGGACACCAGCGCGCATCGCCGGGACGAGCCGTACCGCCGTGCGCTGACCGGGCTGTACGCGCGTGTGGCCGCCACGACACGGTCGCTCGACCAGCATGAACCCATGCGACACGCCGTCGGCGATGCGCCGCCTTATGGGAGCGCCGCGGAGTTCGCGGCGGAACTCGACGTCATTCACCGCGCGCTCCTCGCGCAGAACTCGGCGCTCCTGGCCCGGGGCCGCCTGCGCCGGCTGCGGCGCGCCGTGCAGGCCTTCGGCTTCCACCTCGCGGCGGTGGACCTGCGGCAGAACTCCGCAGTGCACGAGCGGGTGGTGGCCGAGCTCTTCTCCGTGGCTCGCCCGGGCGTCGACTACGCCTCGCTCGACGAACCGGCCCGAATCCGCCTCCTCGCCGAGGAGCTTGCGACTGCGCGCCTCCTGGCCTCCCCCTACGTGGAGTATTCGGCCGAAACCCGCGGTGAACTCGACGTCCTGAAGGCGGCCGCGGACATGCACGGCCGCTACGGCGCCGCGTGCGTGCCGAACTACGTGATCTCGAAATGCGAAGGACCGTCGGACGTGCTCGAGGTCGTGCTGCTGCTACGCGAGGTCGGCCTGTTCAAGGCGGCGGACGCGAGCCTGCGGATGGACGTCGTGCCGTTGTTCGAGACCATCGGCGACCTCCGGCGAGCGGCCGGCGCGATGGACGAGCTGATGGCGATCCCGGTGTACGCGGGGATCCTCGCATCGCGTGGGGCGGCCCAGGAAGTGATGCTCGGCTACTCCGACAGCAACAAGGACGGCGGTTACCTCACTTCGCGCTGGGAACTCTTCAAGGCGCAGGTCGAGCTGGTGGAGACATTCCGGCGCCACGGCATCCGGCTCCGCTTGTTCCACGGCAGAGGCGGTTCGGTGGGCCGCGGCGGCGGGCCGAGCTACGAAGCCGTGCTCGCGCAGCCGGGCGGTACGGTGCAGGGACAGATGCGCATCACCGAGCAGGGCGAGGTAATCAACGCGAAGTACTCGAACCCGGAGGTCGGGCACCGCAACCTCGAGATCCTCGCCGCGGCGACGCTCGAGGCCACGATGCTGGGTGGCGCCGGCCGCGCGCCACGGCGCGAATTCGTCGAGGCGATGGACGCACTCTCGGCCAGGGCTTTCGAAGCCTACCGGGGCCTGGTCTACGAGACGCCGGGATTCGAGGACTTCTTCTGGGACTCGACGGTCATCAGCGAGATCGCGGAGCTCAACATCGGCAGCCGTCCGGCCTCCCGGACCCGGTCACGTTCGATCGAGACGTTGCGTGCCATCCCGTGGGTGTTCTCGTGGGCGCAGTGCAGGCTCATGCTGCCGGGCTGGTATGGCTTCGGTTCCGCCGCGCAGGCCTGGCTCGCGGAACACCGTGAGGGCCTCCCGTTGCTGAACGAGATGTACCGCGAATGGCCGTTCTTCGCGTCCGTCCTCTCCAACATGGAGATGGTGCTGGCCAAGGCCGACCTCGCTATCGCATCGCGCTACGCGTCGCTCGTCGCGGACGAGTCGCTGCGCGAGGCGGTCTTCCAGCGCATCCGCTCCGAACACGACGCGACCATCGCCGCCCTCCTTCGCATCATGGGCACTGACCGGTTGCTCGCGGCCAACCCGCAGCTCGCGCACTCGATTGCGTACCGGTTCCCGTACCTCGATCCGCTCAACCACATCCAGATCGAGCTGCTGCGCCGGTTCCGCGCGGGTGACCGCGAGGAGCGCAGCCGCCGCGGCATCCACCTGACCATCAACGGCATCGCGGCCGGCCTGCGCAACAGCGGCTAGTCCGACCGCATGACCCCGTTCCAACGGCTGCGAAACATCCTCGGCGGCTCGGCCGGCAACTTCGTCGAGTGGTTCGACTGGTTCGCCTACGCCTCCTTCGCGATCTATTTCTCCCGCTCGTTCTTTCCCGAGGGCGACCAGACGGTCCAGCTGCTGAACGCCGCGTTCATCTTCGCGGGTGGCTTCATCGCGCGCCCGGTCGGGGCCCTCGTCCTCGGCGTATACGCGGACCGCAAGGGACGCCGCGCGGCGCTGGCGCTCTCGGTCGCGTTGATGTGCGGCGGCTCGATGATGATCGCGCTGACGCCGACCGGACTCGGCTTCGTCTCGACGGCGCTGCTCGTGCTCGCGAGGCTGCTGCAGGGCCTCGCCGTCGGCGGCGAGTACGGCGCCTCGGCCACCTACGTGAGCGAGATGGCCGGCAGCGACCACCGTGGCTTCTGGTCCGGGTTCCTGTACGTGACGCTGATCGGTGGCCAGCTCGCGGCAATGCTGTTGCAGGTAGCGTTGCAGCAGTTCCTGACGGAGGCCCAGCTTTACGACTGGGGCTGGCGCATACCGTTCGCGATCGGCGGCGGGCTCGCGGTCGTGGTGTTCTGGATCCGACGCGGACTGCACGAGACGGCATCCTTCACACGGGCCACCGTACCGCTGCACGAGCGGGGCCGCGCGCTGTTGCTGTTCACGAGGCACCCGAAGGAGACCGCGATCGTCGTGGCGCTCACGGCCGGCGGCGGGGTCGGCTTCTACACATACACGACCTACATGCAGAAGCTGCTGGTGAACTCCGCCGGCTTCGACAAACCCGTGGCGGCGCAGGTCATGACGTGGGTGCTCGCGTCGTTTCTCTGCTTCCAGCCGCTGGTCGGCTGGATCTCGGACCGCCTGGGACGCAAGCGGACGCTCGTCACCTCATTCGGCGCGAGTGCGCTCGTCGCCGTGCCGGTACTGAACGCGCTTGCATCGGCGCGTGATCCGGTCGCGGCATACGCCCTGTGCCTGCTGCCGCTCTTCTGCCTGTCGGGTTACACGTCGCTCAGCGCGATCATCAAGGCGGAACTCTACCCCGCGCACGTGCGCGCGCTGGGCGTGGCGGTACCGTACGCGATCGCCATGGCGATCTTCGTGGGCAACGCGGATACCGCTGCGCTCTGGTTCAAGAAGGTCGGGCACGAGGCCGGCTACTTCTGGATCGTCGCCGCCATTTTCACCGTTGCGTTCATCGTCGCGGCCCGGATGCGCGATACGCGCGAGCACAGCCTCATCCAGGAGAAATGAATGCCGCGAGGCACCGCGAATGTCACGCCGACACTATGATTGCGCTTGTTTGATGAACACGGGGAGGAGTCCGGAATGAACAAATTCAGGTTCGCAGGTTTCTTCGCCGTCGTCGCCGCAACGGCGGCTACGCCGGCCGGCGCCCACGACATCATTCGTCATGCGAACCCGAACCTGCCGGTCGCGACGAGCGTGCTGGTTCCCTCGGGCGTCGACCTCGTCTTCGTGAGCGGCGTGCTCCCCGATGCCGCTGATGCCGCGGCGCCCGCCGGGAGCCCCCAGCGATTCGGCGATACGGCGACGCAGGCGAGGAGCGTGTTCGGCAAGATCTCCAGGGAACTGGAATCATTCGGCCTGACGATGGCGGACGTCGTGAAGATGAACGTCTACCTCGTCGGCGACCCGAGGAAGAAAGGCGACGTCGACTTCCAGGGACTGATGCAGGCCTACATGGGTCTCTACGGCATCCGCGCGCTCGAGAAGAACCTGCCGGCACGCACGACCGTGCAGGTGGCAGGTCTCCCCGTCCCCGGCGTCCTCGTCGAGATCGAGGTCACCGCGGCCCGGCACCCTCCGGAGTGAGACCCACTGCTAAGGCAGCGAGCCCGGCGGCAGGTTGCCCTGCCACCAGCCCGGGAACGCCGGGTTCACCTGGGTCGGGTCAGAGTTTCCGGTGAGTGAGCCGACCGCATTCATCATGTCCTGGGCGATGTCCCAACCCGCGGAGTTCGTTTCTTCGTAGTGTCCGTCGGCCTCCCCGAGCGCCTGGCCGTACCTGCAACTGCCGGCAACGGCCTCGGCGGCCGGGCCGTAGTTGGCCAGCAGGCCCGGATCCTCGGTAATCGCCTTGCACGTCGCACCCGCAATCGAGTCCGGAAACTCGATCGCCCCGGCCGCGTGCAGGGCCGCGCACGTTCCGGGCCCGGCAAACACGTCGGCCACGCAGAGGACGCGGTAGTTCGAGAGCGGCACGAAATAGCCGATCTCGTCGCTTCCGAGACCGATCGTCCACTTGTAGCTGTCGGACATGCGGCGCGTGATGTAGCCGGGGATCTGGTAGGCATTGCCGAATGCGTGTCGTCCCGGCGGCTCCTCGTACCACTTCGCCGGCGTGCTGCGGAACGCAGCGGGCAAGCCGTACGTCAGTTCCCCGGGCAGCTCACCCGGCAGGAACATCATTCCGACGGTACCGATGCGAACGTACTCCACGGCACTCTTGAGGTGATCGCCGACCCGGAAATCCGTACCGAGGTTCGGATCGGTCGCGCTCTGGTAGTTGTCAGGCGTGCAGGTGGTCGCATTCTTCGGGCCCGTGAGCGGACAGTTGTAGAGGAGGTTCGGCACGTGTCCGAGGCTCGAGTGGCCCGTAGCCGGGTCGACGACCAGCAGCACGCGGAACCCGAAGTTGCTCAGGTAGGTGTAGAACGGCTGCACCTGGTACGACACCCGCGGATCCGTGATCTTCCGGGCGTCGTCGAGCAGGCGCTCGGCCGCCAGGGCCAACTGCTCGCCGATGATGCCCGGGCGCCGGAAGTTCTTCGCCGTGTAATTGTCGTCGCCCGCCGGTCCCACCGCGCCTGGCGGGGCCTTCATCTGGTTGCCGAGCGGGTGCGTCCCGTCGACTTCCCAGACGTCCGCCCCGCCCGGGCCGATGAGCACGCCGAGAGGTCCATTCAGGAGAAGCACCTCGCCACCGTAGCGGGCGCGCAGGTCCTCCCTGACGACGCCGGGGAAGTCCGAAGTGAAATAGCGGCCCCGGGCGCTGCAGTCGGCGCCATTCAATCCGAGTATTGCGCAGTCGGCCTGGATCGCACTGAGCGGCGGCGACCAGTTGAGCGTGCTCTCCGGGTGATTGTTCCACTGCACGGCCGTCGCAACGACCTTGCCCTGCACGTCGATCGCCTGCAGCACGTTCAGGCGCGGATCGAACACCTGGGGATCCGTGCCGTCGCGCATGCCGAACCAATGCTCGCCCGCGGCAACCTGAAGGCGCGCGGGACGCCGGTTCTGCACCGCCGCGGCGATGGCGGCCGCGACCTGGCTCGTCATGCGCTCGTACCACGAGTGGTTGACGTCGAACGCCGTGTCAGGACCGTGATGATTGTGTGTCGCCGCGACGACGATCTTCAGTTTCTTCGCGATGCCGGGAGGCAGGAGCTTCGCCGCCTTGGCACGGATCTCATCGCCGTCGGACCGGA
>JBBIVG010000074.1:8431-12170 GCA_037439865.1 Nevskiaceae bacterium | reverse complement strand
GTCGGCGCGAAGCCCTTCTGCTGCGTGTACTTGCTCGACGTGAACGACAGCGAGCCCATGGTCCGGCCGTGAAAGCCCCCGAGGAAACCGATGAAGCGCGGTCGTCCGGTCACATAGCGGGCGAGCTTCAGTGCACCCTCCACGGACTCGGTGCCCGACTGGCAGATGAAGCTCATCACGGGCTCGCCCATTGGCGCCACGGCGGCGAGGCGCTCGGCGAGGCCGACGAAATTCTCGTGCCAGTAGTCGCTCGAGATGTGCAGGAACTTCTCGGCGGCACGCTTGACTGCATCCACGACCTCGGGGTGCGCGTGCCCCGTGGCGCACACCGCGATGCCGGAGGCGAAATCGAGGAAGCGATTACCGTCCACGTCCCAGACCTCGGTGCCGCGCCCGTGCGACATCGCGAACGGATAGTCGCGCGGGTAGGAGGGCGAAACGACGGCGGCGTCGCGTGCGATCAGCGCGCGCGCCTTTGGGCCGGGAAGCTCGGTCTTGATGTGCGGGTTCTGCACGATGGACTCCTGGTCAGGGCGCCGCGGGTCACGCGGGCAGTTGTACCGGGCGGCGGTGCGCCTCCCGGGTGCGCGCGTGGAGCGCGCGCAGCGTCGAAACCTCGACGTCGCCGGGGGGCGCCAGCGTCTCGACCTCTTCCGCAATGAGCAGCGGCCAGCCGACGGCGGCACGGGCCTCGTCCACCGTCGCGCCAGCGAACAGTGCGCTCAGTTCGAGTTCCTCACTGCCCGCTGACGGCGTGAGAATGCCGAAGTCGGTGATGACGGCCCGCGGTCCGCCGCCCCGTGCGCCACTCAGCGCGCGCGATCCGTGCCCCTCGAGGAACCCCGCGCTCGTGCGGAAGTCCAGGGCCGTCACGAAGCTGCGCGGCGTGGCCTTGAGCATCACGAAGGTCTGCCGAGCGTGCGCCGCGATTTCCGGCGCACCGCCGGCGCCCGGCAACCGGGTGGCAGGTGCTCCATAGGGACCGATCACGGTACTGTTCAGGTTGCCGAAGCGGTCCACCTGCGCTGCGCCGAGGAAGCCGACGTCCACCCGGCCCGCCTGGAGGTAGTAGGCGAAGATCTCCGGCAGTGGCACGACGCAGCTCGCGGTTTCTGCGAGCTCGCCATCCCCGATCGAGAGCGGCAACACGTCCGGTCGCGTCCCGATGGTCCCCGACTCGTAGATGAGCACGATCCCGGGCGCGTGGGTCAATCGAGCCAGGTTGCAGGCAGCGCTCGGCAACCCGATGCCGACGAAACACACGCAGCGGTCCCACAGCAGGCGCGCGGCCGCCACCGTCATCATTTCGTCGCGCGTCCACGCGGTCATGCAGCCCCCTGCAGGCTCGCGAGGAACTCGCGGTGACCCGCCGTGCCGAGCACGTGCCGCTCCATCCATGCCTGGAATCCCTTGCGATCGCGTGAGACCACGTCCCAGCGCTGGTAGAAGGAATTGTCGCGGCCGTAGCAGCCCTGGGCGTAAGCGGGATAGGCGCCCCCCGGGCAGTGTGCGACGGCACTGACGACCCAGTGCGGCAGGACGATCGAGTTCATCGCCGGCGGCAGTGCGTCCACGATCTCTTCCACCGTCACGACCAGCGACCGGGCCGCGAGCCCCGCCTCGCGCTGTGCGCCGACGATGCCGTGCAGTGCGACGTTGCCCTGCCGATCCGCGCGCTGCGCGTGCAGGATCGTGACGTCGGGATTGAGCGCCGGGACTGCCGCAAGCCGCTCGCCCGTGAATGGACACTCCACGCTGCGGATCCTCGGATTGGCAGCAACGAGGTCGGTGCCGATGTAACCACGCAGGATCCCGAACGGCAGCCGCGCCGCACCTGCGCAATAGGCCGCGGCCATGCCGGCGTGCGTGTGCTCGTCGAGTTCGAGCGGTTGCGGCCAGCCGCGCTCGACGGCCTCGCGCAGGCGGTGCAGCGAACCGACCCCGGGGTTGCCGCCCCAGGAAAACGTGAGGCGGCGCGCGCACCCCATCCCGATCATCTGGTCGTAGACGAGGTCGGGCGTCATGCGGACGAGGTGCAGGTCGCGCCGGCGCTGGCGGATGATTTCGTGCCCGGCCGCGAACGGGATCAGGTGCGTGAAGCCCTCGAGCGCGACGCAGGCGCCGTCGGTCACGTATTCCGCGATGGCCTCGCGCAATGACAGGAGCTGCATCCGGCTACTCGACGACGGTCCGCGACTGCTCGCGCATGTATTGCGCGAGATAGTAAAACGAGGCAATCGCCTTGCCCGTCGAGCCCGAGCCCTTCCAGCCGCCGAACGGCTGATACCCGGGCCACGCCCCGGTGGTCGCGCCCTGCGGCCGGTTCGCGTAGGTCACGCCCGCCTCGATGTTCTCATGGAACCACTAGACCTCGTCCGCGCCGCCATAGAAGCCCGCAGTGAGGCCAAGGTTCGAGTCGTTCGCAAGCCGCATCGCCTCCTCGCGATCGCGCACGCGATGCACCATCAGGATGGGCAGGAACATTTCGTGCCGCCACAGCGGATGAGCCAGCGGCGCCTCGGCCACGGTCGGCTCGACGTAATAGCCCCGTGCCATCTCGCCGTCGCGGGCCGGTCGGCCGCCAACGACGATCCGGGCGCCGCCTCCGGACAATTCGCCGACATACCTGGCGTAACTGGCGTAGGCAGCCGCGTTCACGACCGGGCCGAGCCAGTTCGCCCGCAGCAGCGGATCGCCGATGCGGATTGCCCTGGTGAAGCGCTCGATCCGCTCGACCAGGGCGTCCGCTACGGACTCCTCGACATAGAGCCGGGACAAGGCCGAGCATTTCTGCCCGCCCATGCCGAAGGCGGATCTCACGACACCCTGCGCCGCGTAATCCAGGTTCGCCCGTGCCGTGACGATGCAGGGATTCTTGCCGCCCATCTCGGCGATGCATGGTCGCGGGTAGGCTCCGCCCGCCATCCTCCTCAGCAGGTCCATGCCGACAGGCGCCGATCCCGTGAACGTCAGGCCCGCGGTGCTGGCGTGCGCCACCATCGCCTCGCCGACTTCGCGGCCCGATCCGGACAGGTAGTTGAAGACACCGGGCGGGAGTCCCGCGTCGCGCACACAGTCCGCGAGCAGTCGGCCCGCCCAGGGCGTGTCGCTCGCGCCCTTCACGACCACGGTATTACCCGTCACCAGCGCCGCCGCGACGGGCCCGCCGGCAAGCGCCAGGGGGAAATTGAACGGCGCGATCACCACCCACACGCCGTGAGGCCGCATCACGCTGCGATTACGCGACACCACGCCGACGAGCGGATCGTCCGGCAGTTCGTGGTCGAAACCGGCATGGCTTTCAAAATCCTGTGCGTAGTGGTGGAAGAAATCGACGGTCTCCTGCGCCTCTCCGAGAGCCTCCATGCGGTTCTTGCCGACCTCGAGCGCGAGCGCCGCCGCGATCTCGTAGACGCGCTGCTCCATCACATCCCCCACCCGGCGAACCAGCCGTACCCGTTCCGCAACGGGCATCGCACGCCACGAGGGGTAAGCCGCCTGCGCCGCGCTCATCGCGCGCTCGACATGCTCGCGGCCGCCGACCGCGAAGAAACCGAGGTTGCGATCGACGTCGATCGGGCTCGGCCTGGGCGCGGTCCGGCCGGTTGCGACGTCGCTCCCGTCGATGAACAGGTCGTGCTGGCCGCCGAGTCGGGCCACCATCCCTGCCAGCGCCGCATCGAAGCGCTCGTGCATCGCCTCCGGCGGGTCGAACATCGTCGCGTACGTGAGTCGAAAG
>JBBIVG010000074.1:0-8421 GCA_037439865.1 Nevskiaceae bacterium | reverse complement strand
CATGCAGGCCGTCCCTTCAGTCTGCGGGAAAATGGCGGGCGAGCAGCCGGTCGAGCAGCGCGAGCGCGTCGGCCAGTTCCTGCTCCTCGATGACGAGCGGCGGCGCGATCAGGAGCAGGTTGCCGCGCGTCGCAAAGGAAACGCCCGCCGCCATCGCGTCGTCGACCAGCGCCTTCAGCGCCGGATGGCCCTGCGGCCAGGGAGCGAGCGGCTCACGCGTCGCGCGGTCCGTCACCAGCTCGAGGACGGCGAACAGGCCATGGCCTCCGCGCACGTCGCCGATCACCTCGTGGCGACGCTGCAGGGCCTCGAGATCCTGCAGCAGGGCCGCCCCGAGCCTGCGCGACCGCTCGATGAGTCCTTCCTCGGCGTAGGCTTCGAGCGCCGCGACACCGGCCGCGCACGACAACGGGTGACCACAGTAGGTCAGGCCCGTGTAGAGCATCTCGTGCTCGATCCGGGCGGCGATGCCGGTCGACAGCACGACGGCGCCGAGTGGCAGCACGGCCCCGGTCAGCCCCTTGGCCAGAGTCATCATGTCCGGCCGACCCTCCTCTCCGTACCGCTGCCACGCAAACCATTCGCCGCAGCGGCCGAATCCGCTCATCACCTCGTCGGCGACCAGGGGCACGTCCCGCTCGCGCGTCACGCGACAAAGAGCAGGCCAGAACGTATCCGGGGCGACGATGCCGTTCGAACCGGCGTTCGGCTCCATGAATACCGCGGCAACGCGTGGCACGCCGAAGTGATCGATACGTTCCGCGACCGCGACCGCGGCGCGCTCCCCGCACTCCGCATCACTGCCGCTGCCGAACGGACAGCGGTAGGCGTAGGGAGGCTCCACGTGGCTCACGCCGAAGGCGTCGGGGTCCACCTGCGTGCGGGTGCGCGAATCGCCGGACAACGCCATCGCGAGGTGCGTGGAGCCGTGATAGGAGCGGTCGCGAGCGATCACGACTCCGCGCGGCTTGCGCATCGCCTGCCGCACGATCTTGACCGCATGCTCGTTGGCGTCGGCTCCGCCAAGCGTGAAGAAGACGCGCCCGCCGGCGAAACCCGAGCGCTCGAGCAGCATCTCTGCGAGCGTCGCACGCGGTTCCGCACCCCACGCATTCGTGATGAAGCACAGGCGCTCCGCCTGCGCGCGAACCGCCGCAATGAGCTTCGGATGCTGGTGCCCGAGATTGCTGCACTCGGCGAGGCTGCTCATGTCGAGCACCTGCCGGCCGTCGGCGAGGACCAGTCGCGCGCCGGAGCCGCCGACCACGGTCGGCGCGTCCCATTGCGCCTGGATGCACCAACTGTGCAGGACGGTTTGCCGTTCGGCGCGCAACGAGGCTCCCTGGGAGGCAGGGCGGCCGTGCTCTGCGGCCGCCGTCGATTGGTCGTCGGACGGTTAATCCTACAACCGCCTCGGGCCGGAGGCACGCCCGGCCCGCTCGGGACACGGCATCGCTCGCGACTTGTGGCCGAGACGCGCGTGAGCGACGATGGCGGCCTGCTCGTCCAGGGAGTCACCTCATGTCGAACCGAATGTACGGTGCGATTGCACCCCTGACCGCCGCTGCCGTGCTCGCCTCTGCGGGCGCCACCGCCCAGACCGAGCCCAAGCAGGTCGTGAAGCCACCGATCGCGCAGGCCTGGATCGACGTAGCGACCTTCTCCGGTTTCGGCTTCGGCGCCGGGATGGGCGGACAGGGCATGATGAATGCCACGCTCGGCGCCCTGATGGGCGGCCACAATGCAAAAGGCGAATTCGGCTACACGCAGGGCGGGCCAGCCGGCCGCTGGATGGACGTGACGCTCTACACCAGCCGCAACCCGAACCTGCCGCAGGCGCTGCAGAACGTCCCCGAATCGACGGGTCTCGCGCCGACGCTGAAGCTCGAGACGCCCGAAAAGCCGAAGCCGGCGCCGAAGACCACGGACGACGAGTCGCCGACCGAGATCAACGCCGAGCCACCCAAGGGCAAGCTCGTGATGTACTGGGGCTGCTCCGAGACGGTGCGACCCGGCCAGCCCAAGGTGGTGAACCTCGAGACCGCGACGCTCGCGGAATTCGCCAAGTTCTTCGAGTCACGGCATGCGACGCAGCGCGGCACCCATGCGACGGCCGGACAGCCGATCTGGCCGAGCAAGACCGACAAGCGCACATTCCCGGCGGGCGCTTCGATCGCCGGCCAACATGCATTCTCGGGTGACGGGGTGCCGGAGAGCTTCAAGTTCTCCATCCCCGCGGCGCAGGACATCATGCCCGAGATCAAGATCAAGCAGACGGCCCAGCCGACGTTCGTGCAGCTCGAGTGGAACGCGATCCCGACCGCCCGCGCGTATTTCCTCGGCAGCATGGGCGGGCTGCCCGAGAGCGAGGCCAAGGGCGAGACCGGCATGGTGATCTGGACCTCGAGCGAGCTGCCCGACAGCGGCTTCGGGCTGTTCGACTACCAGACGAACGCCGCCGTGGACAAATGGCTCAAGGACAAGGTGCTGCTGCCGCCCACCACGACGAAGTGCGCCATCCCGAAGGAGGCGGCGGGCGCCGGCATGTTGCGCGCGATCGCCTACGGCACCGACCTCAACATGGCCTACCCGCCCCGTCCCACGGATCCCAAGATCGCGTGGGAGCCGGATTGGAACGTGAAGATCCGCGTGAAGTCGATGACGACGACGATGCTCGGGATGCCCGAGGGCGGCGGCATGCCGGGCGCGGAAGGCGCAGCTACCGAGGGGATGACCGACGCGCCTGCACCGGCCGAAGGCACTCAGGCCGCGCCGCCGCCGGAAAAGAAGAAGAAGAGCAAGTGGAACCCGCTCGAGGCCGTGAAGGAGGCCGTGGAGAGCATCCCGCACTGACCTCGCGACTGCGGCGCTCGCGTCGTCTCTACGCGAGCGCCGCCAGGCGAACGGGCTCCACCTCGACGGGGGTACCGTTCAGCACGGCCGTCCCGGTCAGCTCGTCGATGCGCTGGTCGTCGATCACGTCATTGATGCTGACACCGGGGCTCTTCGCCGCGACCGAGAGCCGCGCGCCAGACCGATCGTGACCCCAGCCGTGGGGCAGGCAGACGACGCCCGGCATCATGTCCTCGGTGATTTCCACGGCGACCTCGACCTCGCCCACGCGCGAGCGCAGCGTGGCCCTCGCGCCGTCAACGATGCCACGTCGCGCCGCGTCGTCGGGGTGGATCATGAGCGTGCAACGCGGCTTGCCTTTCACGAGCCGCTGGCTGTTGTGCAGCCACGAGTTGTTGCTGCGCACGTGGCGCCGGCCGATCAGCACGAGCTCCGGAGGCGGGGCATCCAGGGCGCGCGCGGCGCGCGCGAGATCGCGCAGACAGGCGTCCGGCGCGAGCTCCAGGCACCGGTCCTCGGTGGCGATGCGTCGCAGCAGTCCGGGCTCGAGCGGCCCGAGGTCCACGCCGTTCGGTGAGTCGAGGAGCTCGCGCAGGCTCAGGCCCAGCGGGCGCCGGTCGGGCGCCTCGAGTTGCCTGCGGATCGCACCGAATCCCGGCAGTCGCCCGAGCAATCGCAGTGCGCCGCGATTTTCCTGGCCGTAAGCGCCAGTCCTGAGCATCCAGTCGAGCAGTCCGTCCGGCCCGAGGCGCCGCGGAATGCTGCGCCTGGCGCGTGCTGCGCTCCGCTCCGCACCGGGGCGAGTCCCCAGGCGCAGCGTCAGTTCCCCGAGGATCTCGTGGTCATGCAGCGCGCCGGCGGGCCGCTCGAAGAGCGGCGGCGCGTACTTGGCGACGTTGCGCACGGCGAAGCCGCTCAGCGCGACGTCGTAGTGACCGTGCTCGAGCGGGCTCGTCGGCGGGAGGATCAGGTGCGCGTGGCGGGTCGTCTCGTTGAGAAAGAGGTCCACGGAGACCATGAACTCGAGGTCGGCGAGCGCACGGTCGAGCTGGCGCCCGTTCGGCGTGGACAGGACCGGATTGCCCGCAAACGTGATGAGGGCGCGCACCTGTCCCGGCCCGTCGGTGAGGACCTCCTCCGCCAGTGCCGCCACCGGCAGCTCGTTGCCGAACTCCGGCAGGTTCCGCACGCGGGACCGGAACTTCCCGTAGTGCCCGCGCGAGCCGTAAGCGCGGGTCAGGTCGACCGCAGGCTCCGCGAACATCATGCCACCCTCGCGGTCCATGTGACGCGTGAGCACGTTGAGGCAGTAGATGAGCCAGATCGTGAGCCCTCCGTACTCCTGCGTGCAGGCGCCCACGCGGCCGTAGACGAGTGCGCGCGGCTCCGCGCAGATCTCGCGCGCCAGGCGCGCGATGCGCTCGTGCGCGATGCCCGTTCTCGCGGCGAGCTGCATCGGGTCGAACCGCAGCACGGCTTCGCGCAGCTGATCGAGGCCGCGCACTTGCAGACCAAGGTGACCCAGGTCCGCGAGCCGTGCAGTCAGCACCTCGTGCAGGAGTGCGAGCAGCAGGAACACGTCGGTGCCGGGACGGATGGGCAGGTACTCGTCTGCGATCTGCGCCGACTCGGTGCGACGCGGGTCCACGACGATGAAGCGGCCGCCGCGGCCGCGCAGTGCCTCGACGCGTTTCTCGAACCCCGGCGCGCTCATCAGCGAGCCGCCCGACGCCACCGGATTGCCGCCGATGCACACGAACAGCTGCGTGCGATCCACGTCCGGTACCGGCATCAGGAACTGGTGTCCGAACATCAGGTACGAGGCCACCATGTGCGGGAGCTGGTCCACGCTGGTCGCCGAGTACAGGTTCTTCGTGCGCACGGCGCGGATGAAGTCGCCGATCGACAGCATCGCGCCCAGGTTGTGCACCGTTGGGTTGCCCGCGTAGATCGCGACTGCATCGTTGCCGTGCCGCGCGCGCACCTCCCCGACCCGCCGCTCGATCTCGTCGAACGCTTCGGCCCAGCCGATCTCCTGCCAGCCCGACGCCGTGCGCCGGATCGGCCGGCGCAGGCGATCCGGGTCCTCGTGCAGGTCCTTGAGCGCGACTGCCTTCGGGCAGATGTGCCCGCGGCTCAGCACGTCGTCGCGGTTGGGCTTGATCGAGAGCACCTGCCCGTCGCGGTGCTCGATCACGATGCCGCACATCGCCTCGCAGATCGAGCAAGTGCGGTGATGAAGCTGCGTCTCCCCCATCACTCCCCCGTTTCGTCAGCTGGTGTTCACGACCTGCGCCGCAGGCGCGCGATGCCGAGCCCGCCGAGCAGGAGCAGCACGGCCGGCGCCATCGCACCGCCGCCGCTGTTGTTCTTCTTCTGGCCGCAGGTGGTGTTGCCGGTGACCTTTGCGCCGGTGCTGCTGTACTGGAAGAGCGTCCCCTGCCCGCACTTGCCGCCGTCGCTCGCGATGCCGATGAGCGTCGAGGCATTCAGCTGCAGCAGCCGGCCGATCGGGTGCGCCGCCTCGGCACTCTCGAAGCTGTGCAGGTTGGTGAATCCGGTCCCGTCGCGCGCGATCGAGAACAGGATGCCGAGGTTGGAGCTGCCACCGCCGGAGGCCGTGCCGCCGTATGAGGTCGTGCCGTAGAGCCTGGTGTCCTGGCCAAGGATCAGAGCGCCCGCGGGCCCGTTGCCGTTCTTGTCCTCGAAGTCGTGCAGCACGGTGAGCAGCTGGCTCGCGGGATCGAGTGCGAACACGGTGCCTACGCCATTCGCGCCGCCCGCGCTCGCGACCCCGTAGAGCCGGCCGTCGGCACCGTCCGTGAGGCCCGCGAGCGGGGTCGCCCCGTCCGAATTCGAGTTCGGCGAGTTCGACGAAAGGTCCGAGAATTCGTGCAGCGTCTGGAATCCCTGTCCGTCGGCGCCGACCCGAAAGATCGTTCCACGGCCGTTGACGCCCCCCGCCCTCGTCGCGCCGTACAGCTTGCCGTCCGTCCAGAACAGCAGCGTGCCGATCGGCCCGGTCCCGTCGAGGTTCTTCTGCACGCTGGCATTCGCCGAGGAAGTGAGCGCACCGAACGCGTGCAGCACCGTGAACGAGCTGCCGTCCGTGGACATCTTGTAGACCGTGCCCGTTCCGTTCGGTCCGCCGGCCCTGGCCATGCCGTAGAGGTAGCCGTCCGGGCCCTGGATCAGCGCCGACTCCGGGAAGGCGCCGTCGTCGTTGATCGCGTCGCCGTCCTGGTTCGAACTCGTGGTCTGGGCGAACTTGTGCAGGATCGTGAAGCCGCGGCCGCTGATCCCGATGCGGAATACCGTGCCAGTGGTGTTCGCCTCGACGCTGACCGCGCCCAGGCTGGTCGTGCCGTAGAGCAGGCCGTCGCTCGCCAGCAGCAATCCACTCTTCGGGCTGTAGGCCTCGTTGTTCGAAAGCTGATAGAGCGTCGTCACGGACGAACCGTCCACCGCGGCCCGGTACACGAGTCCGCCCGTCACGGTACTGGCGGACGACGTCGTGCCGTACAGGGCGCCATCCGGACCGAGCACCATGCCGCCGTTCGGGACGGAAGCGTAAAAGGACACGATCGTGGAAACTGCGGGCGTCGCGGTCTGGCCGAACGACGCGATCGGCACCGCCATCAGGGCGGCCGGCAGGAAGACACGGACCAGGCAAGCGGCGATCGGGGACTCGAGCAGGCGCAGCAACGGCATCGGGATGGGTACTCCTGGGTCCCGGCGCGGGCCGGGCGGGCGGAAGGCTGCGAATTGTGCCGGATTCCGGGGGCCGGCGCATGGCGTCCGCGGCCCGCCCGGCCAGCGGCTAGAATGCGCGCCCCGCCCGCCCCCACAGGCTCACGGCCTTGATCCTGCTCCGGCAACTGACCCTTTCACGCGGCGCCCGGCACCTCATCGAGGACGCCAACCTGCAGGTGCACGCGGGCTGGCGTGTCGGCCTCGTCGGCGCGAACGGCAGCGGCAAGTCGAGCCTGTTCGCGCTCATCCGCGGCGAATTGCACCCGGAGGTCGGCGACTGCGAGGTACCCGGCCACTGGCGCATCGCCTCCGTGAGCCAGGAGACGCCAGCACTCGAGCAGGCGGCGATCGACTACGTCCTCGACGGCGACACCGAACTCCGCACGATCGAGCAAACGCTCGCGAAGGCGGAACACGCGCAGGACGGCCACGCCGTGGCCGAGCTGCACGCCCGGCTCGACGCGATCGACGGCTACGCAGCGCGGTCGCGCGCGGCCGCCCTGCTGTCGGGCCTGGGCTTCGAGGCAGCCGAACTCGAGCGGCCGGTCGCGTCCTTTTCCGGCGGCTGGCGCATGCGGCTCAACCTCGGGCGCGCGCTCCTGAGCCGCGCCGACCTGCTGCTGCTCGACGAGCCGACCAACCACCTCGACCTCGACGCCGTGGTCTGGCTCGAGCGCTGGCTCGCGAACTACCGCGGCACGCTGCTGCTCGTTTCGCACGATCGCGACTTCCTCGACGGCTGCGTCACACACATCGCGCACATCGAGGCGCAGCGCATCGCGCTGTACGCCGGCAATTACTCGTCGTTCGAGGAGCAACGCGCGGCGCGCCTCGCGGTCCAGCAGGCGATGTACGAGAAGCAGCAGCGCGAGATCGCCCACATGATGGCCTTCGTGGCGCGCTTCCGCGCCAAGGCGACCAAGGCCCGGCAGGCGCAGAGTCGCCTCAAGGCACTCGACCGGCTCGAGCGTATCGCGCCCGCGCACGTGGACGCACCGTTCGACTTCGAGTTCCCGTCTCCGGAGCGCTCGCCCGACCCGCTGCTGACTCTCGAGGACGCTGCGCTCGGGTACGCGGGACGCGCGATCCTCCAGGACGTGCAGTTGTCGCTCAGGCCGGGAGCACGGCTCGGGCTACTCGGACCGAACGGCGCGGGCAAGTCGACGCTGGTCAAGGTACTCGCCGGCGAGTTGCCGCCGATGTCGGGCCGGCGTCTCGAGGGACACGGCCTGAGCGTGGGTTACTTTGCGCAGCACCAGCTCGAGCAGCTGCGGCCCGACGAGTCACCGCTGCAGCACCTCGCCCGCGCTGAGCCGAAGACGCGCGAACTCGAGCTCCGCACATACCTCGGCAGTTTCGACTTCCGTGCTTCGATGGCCGACGCCCCGAGCGGTGCCTTCTCGGGCGGCGAGAAGTCGCGGCTCGCGCTCGCGCTGATCGTCCGGCGCCGGCCGAACCTGCTGCTGCTCGACGAACCCACGAACCATCTCGACCTCGAGATGCGCCACGCGTTGACCCGTGCGCTCGCGGGTTACGAAGGCAGCCTGGTGCTCGTGTCGCACGACCGCGCGCTGCTGCGGGCCGTCTGCGACGGCTTCCTGCTGGTGGCCGACGGGCGCGCCGCCGAATTCGACGGCGACGTGGACGACTACCTGGCGTGGCTCACGGAACGCCGCGCGCGCACCGAGCCCGCCGCGCTCGAGTCCTCGATCCGGCTCGACCGCGAGGCGCGTCGCGCGCAGCGCGAGACGGCGGAAGCGGAACGGCAGGCCCGGCTGGTACGGCGCCGCCCGCTCGTGAAGGAGTCGGCACGCC
>JBBIVG010000073.1:3962-12226 GCA_037439865.1 Nevskiaceae bacterium | reverse complement strand
TCGAGGACTGCCGTTACCACAACCTGAGCGGCGGCATCGTCGCGCTGCACAAGGGCTTCCGGTACTGACATGCTGCTCGAGCGTCTTGCCGAAATCCTGAACCGAAACATCGCGGACTCCCGCAAGGCGCAGGCGTTGTGTCGGGCGCTGGACGGCCGCGTCATCTCCCTCACGGTCGAGGGCACCCCGTTCGCGTTCTTCTTCAAGGCGGACGCGGGCCGTGTCGCGCTCGCATCGCGCCACGACGGCCCGGCCGACGCGAGTCTCTCGGGCACGCCGATCGCCCTGCTGGCGCTCGCCGGACCGAAGGCCGAAGGGGCACTGCGTGGCGGCGGCGTCCGCATCGAGGGGGACGCAGAAGTCGCTCAGAAATTCCGCGACTTGCTCGCCCAGGCGCAGCCGGACTTCGAGGAGGAACTCGCGCGCGTGATCGGTGACGTCGCCGCCCGGCAGGTCGCGAACTTCGCGCGCGGCTTCCTCGACTGGGGCCGCAAGGCGGGAGGGTCGCTCGCGACCAACGTCGCCGAGTACCTGCAGGAAGAGGGCCGCGACCTGCCGACGCGAACCGAGATCGACGAATTCCTCGCGGACGTGGACAGGCTGCGCGACGACGCCGAGCGCCTCGAAGCCCGCCTCACGCGGCTCGAGTCGCGCTGATCGCCGGCTGCATCCCATGCGCCTGCGCGTCATCGGCCGGCTCCTGCAGATCCAGCGCGTGCTCGTGCGGCACGGCCTCGACGCGATCATTCTCCAGACGCACCTGTTCCGGCCGCTGCGGTTCTTCTTCTACCTGTCCCCCGCGACCTGGTTCGAGCGGCAGCGGGGCGGCACCCGCGGCGAGCGCATCCGGCTCGCGCTCGAGGAACTCGGCCCCATCTTCGTGAAGTTCGGCCAGGCGCTCTCGACGCGGCGCGACCTGCTCCCGGCGGACATCGCCGACGAACTCGAGAAGCTGCAGGACCGCGTGCCGCCCTTCCCCGGCGCCGAGGCCCGGGCGATCGTCGAACGCGCCTATGGCCGGCCGGTGAGCGAGGTGTTCGACCAGTTCGACGAGACCCCGCTCGCGGCGGCGTCCGTCGCGCAGGTGCACGCGGCGCGGCTGCGCTCGGGCGAGGAGGTCGTCGTCAAGGTGATCCGCCCCGGGGTGCGCGAGAAGATCGAGCGCGACCTCGAGGTCATGTACGTTCTCGCTGCGCTCGCGCGCGACTACGCCGCCGAGGGCCACAGGCTGCGCCCGGTCGAAGTCGTGCGCGAGTACGAGAAGACCATCCTCGACGAGCTCGACCTCATGCGCGAGGCCGCGAACGCGGCGCAGCTCGGGCGCAACTTCGCGGGCAACGAGCTGCTGCACGTGCCGGCCGTGTACTGGGACTACTGCCGGCCCGAGGCGATGGTGATGGAGCGCATCCACGGCGTCATCATCAGCGACATCGAGGAACTGCGCCGGCGCGGCACCAACATCCAGCGGCTGGCCGAGAACGGCGTGACGATCTTCTTCACGCAGGTACTGCGGCACAACTTCTTCCATGCCGACATGCACCCCGGCAACATCTTCGTGCAGCTCGAGGACCCCGAGTACCCGAAGTACTGCGCCGTGGACTTCGGCATCGTCGGCACGCTCGACGCGCGCGACCAGCACTACCTCGCCGAGAACTTCCTCGCGTTCTTCGAGCGCGACTATCACCGCATCGCGCAGCTGCACGTGGACTCCGGCTGGGTGCCGGCCGACACGCGCGTCGAGGAACTCGAAGCCGCCGTGCGCACGGTCTGCGAGCCGATCTTCAACAAGCCGCTGTCGGAGATCTCGTTCGGGCAGGTACTGCTGCGCCTGTTCGAGACGGCGCGTCGCTTCAACATGAAGGTGCAGCCGCAGCTGATCCTGCTGCAGAAGACGCTGCTGCAGATCGAGGGGCTCGGCCGGCAGCTCTATCCCGAACTCGATCTGTGGAAGACGGCCCAGCCCATCCTGAAGGAGTGGGCGGCGGACCGGCTGAGCGGGCGCACGCTCGCGCTCGAGCTGCGCCGGCAGCTGCCGGACGTGAGCGAGGCGCTGCGGGCCCTGCCGCAAGTGCTGCAGCAGTTCGTGCAGCAGGCCTCGGACGGCAAGTTCCGGCTCAAGGTCGAGCAGGCGGGCATCGCGGACCTGCGCGAGGAGCTCCGGGCGAGCGCCCGGCGCCGCGACACCACGGTGGTGTCCGCCGCGGTCCTGCTCGGCGGCCTCGTGTGGATCGCGATCGGAGCGTCACCGTGGCCGGGCCTGGTCCTGTGCGCCGGCGCCCTGGTCGGCGCCGCGTTCGCGAGAAGCCGCTAACCGCTTCTTCCGGGTTCGATCCACGTCGCGGACGCCCGCGCGCAGAGTTCGCCCTCCCCGTCGAAGATCGCCGTGCCGGCGTAGTGCTTGCGTCCCTCGGATCCGAGCTTCCAGCCGATCACCGTGCAGGGCTCGCCCACGCGAACGCGCCGATCCACGTGTGCCTGCATCTCGCCGAGCACCATGAGACGGCGCCCGGCCGACACGGCGAAGTATCCCGGGCAATCGAGCGCCGCCCAGTGGAACTCCACGGCCACCTTGCCGTCGCCCGTATCGAGCGACTCCGCCGGCAGCCAGGGCGCTGCGACGATGCCCGTGTCGAGCATTCCGGGGAAGATGCGAAGGCCGTCGCCGCGGCGGCGATGCGGGCCGCACACGAAGCAGTCCGGGAAGGGGTGCTCCCGGAAACCGGGATAGTGCTGCGACGCCCAGACCGCCTGCACGTAACGGGGCGCCGGCGGGACGTCGAGCCGCAACCGGGACGGCGTACCGCGAGCCACTTCGACGGTTGCCGAGCGCAGTGCCCAGCTGCCCGCCTCGTCGTGCTCGACGGCGAGCGCGACGTCGAGCGGGGGCGGAGTCGCCAGGCGCACGCGCATGTCGGCGCCGGCCGCGACTGCGAATGCGCCGCAGACGTAGCCTCCGTTGCCGGAATCGGGCGGGCCATTGAAGCGCCGTTCGATGGTGAGCGTCTTCACCCGCCGCGCACCTCAGGCTCCGCGCCCTCCGCGCAGCGCCAGCACTCCGCGAACTGCGCTTCGATGCGCTCGCCGCAACGCGGGCAGGTCCAGGGATTGCCGGTCGGGTGCGGCCGGAGCGCTTCCTCGATGAGCCCGCGTGCCCGCAGCTCCTGTCCCGGCTCCTTCACCCACAGCTCCGGCCAGCACTCGACGAAAGGAATCTCGCCGAGCACGCCCGCGAGCCGGTCGTTGCGCACCACGCAGGGAATGCCGGCGGATTCGAGCACATTGCGCAGGTGCGCGATCTCGATCATCGACTCGGCGGTGTGGACCTTGCGCATCGCCCCTGCACCTCGGTCAGGCGAGAGCCGTCCGTCTTCCCGTCCGCTCCTCTGCGCGAGGCGGATCCACGGCAAGGATGAAACGGGTGTAGATCTCCGGCAGACGTTCGAGCACCAGGGCCCTCCCGAGCAACTCGCTCCCGGCGATGGCGCGCCGCAACACCGGCAGGGTCAGCGCCTCGAGCGCTTCCGAGGACACCGGTGCGTAACTCAGGTGCCAGGGCTCGATCCCGGCCCCGCAGCTTCCCGTCGCGTACGGACGATAGAACCCGAACCGCGCCATGTTCCCGGTGAGCCAGGCGTCCAGGCGCGCGAAGACGCCGCCTTCCGCATACTCGGACGGCACGAGTTGCACCTGGTACCCCGCTGGCATCGCTGCGGCGTCGATGACGTCGATTTCCGTGCCCCAGTGGTGCCGGCTGCCGCCCGGAACCGCTGACCAGCACAGGATCGCGTCCAGGCGGCCTGCATCGTCGAGGGTGGCGGGGTCGATCGCCCGCCCCGCCCGATCGAGCAGCGGCCGCTCGCCGCGCCACTTTCGGTTCCAGAGCGTGAGCTGCCGGTCGAAGTCCCGGAAACTCGATGCCGCGGCGAGGTCGATGCCGGCCGCGATTGCCGCGTCACGCATCGCGAGGAACGACGTCACCGCCCCGAAATGCAGGGCGCACCGCGGGCTCTCGAGCTCCACGATGTGCGTCCGGGCGCGCCCGGTCAGTTCCAGTTCGTTCATGCGTTGCGACTCCCGGATTTCAAGCATACCGGACTCGGGCCCGCGGCCGGTGCGCCCCCGGTCTGCCGAGTGTCGGAAAACTTGCCAGTTTGTCGGCGAATCCGCACACATGTGCTGTCGCCGGCCCCCGGGGAGCGGGGCTATGATGCGCAGACGGTCGGAAGCTTCGAGAACAATAACGACTGCGAGGGTGGCAGTCGCAGGCCAGGCCAGTCGGACATGCGCGGCAGTCGCCTCAAATTCCGTTACGTCTTCACGGTGGTCGGCGTCGGCCTGCTGCTGACCGCCGCCGTGGTGGCGATGATCCTGCTGACGGAAGGACGCGAGGAAGCGCACCTGCGCCACGCGCTCGCACAGGTCGCCCAGCTGCGTGGCACCGATCCCGCAGCTGCGCTCGACGTCATGGTGCGCGAAGCGGGTTTCCTGCTGAGCGACGTCTACTCGATCCGCGTCCCGTTGATCGTGGCCATCGGCGTCGCGCTCTCCCTGCTGGCCGGCTGGGTCACGTCGCGCCTCATCGCGCGCATCGACCGGGCGATGGTCTCGCTGATGCAGGGTGCCGAGCGCATCGGCAGCGGCCGCCACGCGGAACCCCTGCGACCTAGCGGTGTTGCGGAGATCGCGGCGCTCGAGGACTCGCTCGAGCGCATGCGCCAGGCGCTCGCCGGCACGACGATTTCGCGCGACTACCTGAACACGCTGCTGAACAGCATGAGCGACGCCGTGCTGGTGACCGCACCGGATGGTCGGGTTCGAACCGCCAATGCGGCCGCAGGCGCCCTCCTCGGCCAGGCGGCGGAGCGGCTGGTCGGACTGGCGCTCACGTCCCTCGTGGCGGAGCAGCATCGCGCGGCGTTCGATCCGGAGCGGATCCTCAACGAACCGGGCGAGACGGTCGTGAGCACGGCTCGCGGGCAGACCATCCCGGTCTCGGTGACGGCCTCCGAGATCTCGAGCCAGGATCCGCAATTCCAGGGCCGCATCTACGTGCTGCGCGACATCACCGAGCGCAAGCGCGCCGAGCGCCGAATCCGCTACCTCGCACGCTTCGACACGCTCACCAAGATGCCGAACCGCATGCAGTTCCAGCACCTGCTGCACCAGGCCATCGCGCGCGGGTTGCGGCAGGGGCGGGGGCTCGTGCTGCTGTACGTGGACCTCGACAACTTCAAGGAAATCAACGACACCTTCGGCCACGAGGCGGGCGACCGCGTGCTCGAGACGATGAGCGAGCGGCTGAGCCGCATCCTGCCGAAGGAATCGGTCGTCGGGCGGCTCGCGGGCGACGAGTTCGCGGTGTTCGCCGAGACGGTGGATGGCGAACGCGACCGGCACGAACAGGCCGGGTCGCTCGCGCGGCTGCTGCTCACGGAGATCGCGCGCCCCCAGCACGTCGGCGAGCACGAGCTCGAGGTGACCGCGAGCATCGGCATCGCGGCCTGCCCCGAGAGCGGCGACAACGTCATCGACCTGATCCGCAACGCGGACGCGGCGATGTACCACGCGAAACGCGCGGGGCGGAACTGCCACGTGTTCTACGCGCCGGAGATGAACGCGGCCGCGGTCGAGCGGCTGCTCCTCAAGAGCAAGCTGCGCCGCGCGCTCGACCGCGAGGAATTCGTGCTGCGTTACCAGCCGAAGGTGGATCTCGCGAGCGGCCTGGTCGTCGGTGCCGAGGGCTTGCTCCGCTGGCGGCTGCCGGGGCACGGCGAGATCGCGCCCGCGCAGTTCATCCCGCTTGCCGAGGAGTCGCGACTGATCCTGGACATCGGGGCCTGGGTGCTCAACCAGGTCTGCAGCGACTACGCGACGTGGCAGAAGAGGGTCGCGGACCCGGGCCTCGTCGCGATCAATCTCTCGCTCAAGGAACTGAGCCAGGCGAGCTTCATCCCGCGCTGCCGCTCGGTGTTCGAGAAGCACGGCGTGTCGCCGGGGCGGGTCGAGCTCGAGATCACGGAGACGACCCTCATGCTCGACGCCGAGCGCACGCTGCCGCTGCTCGACGAACTGCGCGCCATGGGCGTCCACCTGTCGATCGATGATTTCGGGACGGGTTACTCGAGCCTGAGCGCGCTGCAGCAGTTCCCGATCGGCACGCTCAAGATCGACCAGTCCTTCGTGCGCAACGCGGCGACCGACCCGGATGACGCGACCATCGTGCGCACCATCATCGAGATGGGTCGCAGCCTGCGCCTCCAGGTACTCGGCGAGGGCATCGAGACCGAGGAACAGCGGCAGTTCCTGCTGCACAGCGGCTGCCAGTTCGGGCAGGGACGGCTCTTCGGCGAGCCGATGACCTCGGCCGAATTTCTCGACACGATCCTCAGGCAGGCGACCGGCGAGCACCCCGTCCTGCGCCTGCCGGCCTGACGGCGTCGGGCCTGCGAACGGCCCTGGAAAAAGAAGGGCGAGCCGAGGCTCGCCCGAACGGGGGTCATCGTTGACGGTCGGGAGCTTAAGGGCACCGACGTTGATGTCAATACTTTGTACAGGCTGATGCTCTGCCGACCTTTTACAGGCCGGGCTGGATGAGTATCATCGGCCCATGTACTCCATCAAGGCCGTCTCACAGGCGACCGGGCTGACCGTCGAGACCCTGCGGGCCTGGGAGCGCCGCTACGGTGTCGTCGTACCCCGGCGGGACGCGAACGGGCGTCGCGCCTACGGCCCGGAGGACGTCCTGCGCTTGCGGCTGCTGCGCGAAGCCACCGAGCGCGGCCACCCCATCGGGCGCCTCGTCGGGCTGGGTGACGCCGAACTGTCCGGGCTGCTCGAGGAGAACACGTCCACACGCCGGGCCGCCGGGCCGGGCGGGTTTGCCGGTCGCATCCTGGATGCGGCCCGGGACTTCCGCGCCGCCGAATGCGAACAGGTGCTGACGCTCGCGATCGCCCTGCTGCCCCCGGCGCAGCTCTTCACGGAAGTGCTGCAACCGCTGCTGCGCGAGGTCGGCGATCGCTGGCACCGTGGCGACCTCGCGATCTCGCAGGAGCGTCTCGTCTCGAGCACGGTGCGGCGCCACCTCGGACTCGTGCTCGAATCCTACGAACGATCGGCACGCCGCCAGGACATCGTGTTTGCGACGCTGCCGGGCGAGCGCCACGAACTCGGACTGCTCATGGCCGCGATCGTGTGCGCGAGCCGCGGCTTCAGGACGCACTACCTGGGGCCGGACCTGCCGGCGAAGGAAATCGCGCTCTTCGCGCGCGAGGTCGGCGCATCGATCGTCGCGCTGAGCGTGGTGCTGCAGGAACGGCTCGGGGACGTGCCTGCGGAGCTCGGGACGCTCGCGGCTTCGCTCGGACCGGACACCACGGTGTGGGTCGGGGGATCCGGCGCTCAACTGCTCGACAAGGACGCCCTGCCGCCGGGCTGCGTATGCGTGCGCGACCCGCTCGAGCTCGACCGTCGCCTCGACATGCTCGCTGCCTGAGCGCGCCTTCAGTCCACGGCGGGCGCGGGTGAATGCTGCGGCGGATGCTCCTTACGCCAGCGCCACGGCGGCTCCTGCTCCGCCTCCGGCAGCGCCCACAGGCCGACACGTCTCGCGCGCGCTTCACGCTCAATGTCGTACAGCTGCGGGTCACGCACGTAGCGGCGGTACGCCCACGCGTGCCCGCGCCGCACCATCTCGGCGTTGACCCAGAGGTCGTCCACCTGGCGGTACACGCGCGCCACGGTGCGCGCATATCGATCGGTGTCGAGCACCTCGAGCCGCACGCGCTTGCCGAGCACCATGCCCTGCAGCGCCTTGCGCGACGTGTCGGCGTACGGCTGGCCCTTCTCCGGCGTGTCGATCTCGGCGAGTCGCACCTCGATCTCCCGCCCCTGCGCGACGACGACCAGGCTGTCGCCGTCGAGCACGCGCTTCGCCGTCCCGGTGATCGTCGCGGGGGACGCGACGGCGGCCGCGCACGCAAGCAGCAGCACGCCCGCGCGCAGCGACGAGCCCGGGAGCCGCATTCGTGTGAGGTTCAGCGCCTGAAGGCCGTGGCCGCTTCCCGCGCCCGGGCCGAGACGTCCTGGACGGCCTGGTCCGTCGCCTGCTCGAACGCGGCAATCACGGCACGGAGGTCCTTGCGCTCGGCCGCGGCCTCAGCGCTCGACACGAAACTCGCGACTCGGACGCCCTTGCGTGGATCGATGAGGTTCGCGAGCAACTCGACACGGACCCGTGGCGCCGAGTCGAGATCCGCATAGAC
>JBBIVG010000073.1:0-3862 GCA_037439865.1 Nevskiaceae bacterium | reverse complement strand
AGCCGATAGAGATCGGGCGGCGCGACGTCGGACTTGAACGCAGAACCGACGCACGCGGAGCAGAGCCACGCCAGTGCGAGGGCGGCGACGGCGCGCCTCATCGTGGAATCTCCATGCCGGTCTCCTTGCGCTCGATGAGCAGGCTCGAGGGCTGGTCGCGCAGACTGCGGGCGAGCGCGCGCACCTCGTCGCTGGCGCTGCGCAAGTCCACAATCAGCTGCTGCAGGTCGGCGACGCCGCTGCCCGCGAACTGCGAGAGCGTCGCCTCGTTGCCGATCACGATGCGCTCGAGGCTGTCCGCGGTGCGGCCGAGCTTGTCGGCGCTCGACGCAACGCTTGCGAGCGTCGCGTCGATCTGAGGGCCGGCCTTGTCGGTCACGACCTGCAGCTTCCGCGTGAGTTCGTTCACCTCGGCCGCCGTCCGGCGCAGGTCGGCCGCGAGCGCCGCGGCGTCGCGCGAAACGGCGGGAAGGTCGTTGGAGGCCGCCTCGACGTTCCGGAGAGTCGTATCGATCGCCTGGATGTTGCGGTCGGTGAGCACATTCTCGATGCGCTCCACGACCCGCGCCACGTGCCCGAGCAGGTCCGGCATCTTCTCCAGGAAGGCCTCGATGTCCCCCTTGCGCGACGCGATCACCGGGTAGTCCTCGCCCTGCGCCAGCGGCCGGTTCGGATCGGCGGTGGGGTCCTTCTGCAGGTCGATGTAGAGCAGCCCGGTGAGACCGAGGAGTCCGAGCCGCGCCTGCGTAGCCCCGGAAACCGGCGCTTCCGAATCGATTTCCGCGATCACCTTGACCCGGCTGGGATGGGCGGGCTCGATGGAAAGACCCCGCACGCGGCCGACATCCACGCCGAGGTAGCGCACCGGGCTGCCGCGCGACAGGCCGCTCACGGAGCCGTCGAAGTAGATTTCGTACGGCACGTAGTCGCGCCGCTCGCCGCGGCCCGAGTACCACCACACGAACGCGACCGCGGCCGCGATCGCGAGCAGCGCGAAGGCCGCGACCACCGCGTATTTCGCGTCACGCTCCACGTCGTTTCTCCACCGCCGGCAGCACCTCGCGACCGCGCGCACCGTGGAAGTACTGGCGGATCCACGGGTGGTCGTTCCGTACGATGCCCTCGAGCGTGTCCACGATGACCTTGCCGTCGACGAGCACGGCGACACGATCACACGTCCGCGCGAGGGTGTCCAGATCGTGCGTGACCATCACGACGGTCAGGTGCAGCGTATCTCGCAGGTAGAGCACCAGCGTGTCGAACGACTCCGCCGCGATCGGGTCGAGGCCCGCGGTCGGCTCGTCCAGGAACAGCAGCACGGGATCGAGCGCGAGGGCGCGTGCGACCGCGGTCCGCTTCACCATGCCGCCGGAGAGCTGGGCCGGGTACTTTCCCGCCGCATCCAGCGGCAGGCCGACCATCCTGAGGCGCAGCTCGACGAGGCTCGCGAGCGCCTCCTCCCCGAGGTCCATCGCTTCGGCGAACGGCAGCGCGACGTTTTCCGCGACGGTGAGCGAGGTGAACAGCGCGCCCTGCTGGAACGTGACGCCGTAGCGCCGCTTCACGTCGCGCAGTTCCTCTTCGTTCATCGCGGTGATGTCGCGTCCTTCGACCTCGACGGTCCCCGAGGTCGGACGGCGCAGGCCGAGCATCGTCTTGAGCAGCACCGACTTGCCGCTGCCCGAGCCGCCGACGATGCCGAAGATCTCACCCGGCAGGACGTCGAGGCTCACCCCGTCGTGCACGACCTGCGTGCCGAAGCGGTTGACGATGTCGCGGAGCGAGATGAGCGGCTGCACGCCGGGCCTCAGAAGTCGATCTCGAGGA
The DNA here is from genome assembly GCA_037439865.1 of Nevskiaceae bacterium. Taxonomy (GTDB): domain Bacteria; phylum Pseudomonadota; class Gammaproteobacteria; order Steroidobacterales; family Steroidobacteraceae; genus RPQJ01. Next base: position 2,035 of record JBBIVG010000073.1, on the reverse strand, counting down.
AAAGGATCGCGAACAGCGCGTCGGCCAAGATCACCAGGAATATGGACTGCACGACCGCGACGGTCGTGAGGCGGCCGAGTTCACGCGACGACTCACGGACCTGCAGCCCCCGCAGCGTGCCGGTCAGCGCGATCAGCGCCCCGAAGACCGGCGCCTTGACGAGACCGGCCCAGAACGTCGTCTCGCCGACCGCCGACTGGAGCCGCGTGATGAACTGCGGCCAGGGCAGGTCGATGAGGTAGCGCGTGAGGACCGCGCCGCCGGCCAGGCCCATCGCGTCGGCAACGACCGTGAGGAGCGGCATCGCGATGACCAGCGCCACGACTCTCGGCAGCACGAGGAGCTCGTAGGGATTCATTCCCATCGACTCGAGCGCGTCGATCTCGTCGTTGAGCTTCATGACGCCGAGCTCGGCGGCATAGGCGCTGCCCGAGCGACCCGCGACCATGACGGCCGTGAGCAGCACGCCGAGCTCGCGCAGCACGCCGATCGTCACGAGGTCCACGGTGAAGATCTCGGCCCCGAACGGCCGCAGCTGCTGCGCGCCGATGTAGGCTGCGATCACGCTGATCAGGAAGGCGATCAGGGACACGACCGGGATCGCCTGCACGCCGGTCTCGTACACGTGTCGCACGATCGACGGGATGCGCAGCCGCCTGAGGCTCGTCCATCGCGTCGCCGCGGTGACGAGCGTCTCGCCGCCGAAGGTCAGCGCCTCGTACCAGCTGAACCAGCGCGCCTCGATGCGCTTGCCGAACTGCACGAGCCAGTTGTCGCCGCCACCCGCCTCGACCGCAGGCTGCCCGGCCGCCTCGGCCATGAGGCGGTCGAGGTACGCGAAGTGTTCGGGCGGTGTTCCCTCGAGGCGCAGGTCGGTGCCGGTCGTCCGCAGCTGCGCCAATGCCTGATGCAGGAGCCACGACGGCCCGATGTCGAACTCGCCCGCGGCCGTCAGGTCGATGACGAGCGCAGGCGGCGGCGCGCGACGCAATTCGTCGAGTCCGGATTCGAGACGCGGCGCGTCGCCCATGCGGCAATCCCCCGCAATCCGCAGGCAGTCGCGCGCTTCGCTCAGGCTGGCCTGGAACTCCATGCGTCACCGCGCCCCGTCACGTGTGAACAACTCCTCGATTGCCCGTCGCTGGGTGCAGGAATGCTAGCATCGGGAAAGGTCGATAGTGAGCGGTGATGGCGGGCACGGTCCTTTCGCAAATCCTGATCCTGCTCGCGGGCTCGGTGCTGGTGCTGAGCCTGGTGCGGCGGTTCGCATTGCCGCCGATCCTCGGCTACCTCCTGGTGGGCATGCTGCTCGGGCCGCACGCGCTCGATCTCGCCTCCGACGCCGCTGCGGTCGCCCTCCTGGCCGAGATCGGCGTCGTGTTCCTCGTCTTCACGCTCGGGCTCGAGTTCTCGCTCGCGCGGATGATCGCGATGAAGGCGGAGGTGCTGGGCGTGGGCGGCCTGCAGATGCTGCTCACGACGGCGCTGTTCGCCGTTGCGGCATGGGCGGCCGGCATCGATCCCGCCGTGGCCATCGTCATCGGCGGTGCGCTCGCGATGTCGTCGACCGCCATCGTACTGCGCCAGCTGGGTGACCAGCTGGAGCTGAACCGCACGCACTCGCGGCTTGCGCTCGGCATCCTGCTCTTCCAGGACCTGGCGTTCGCCCCCCTGCTCGCCCTCGCGACGTCCATCAGCGAGGCGGGCCAGGCGCTCGGTCCGGCCTGGGCCCTCGGCATGGTCGGGCGCGCCGTCGCTGCCTTGCTGGCCGTGCTCGTGCTCGGACGGTGGATCCTGCGGCCGCTGTTCCACGAGATCGCACGCCACCGCAGCACCGAGACATTCACGCTCACCGTGCTGTTCGTCGCGCTGGGCGGTGCCTGGGCCACCCACGAGCTCGGCCTCTCGATGGCGCTCGGCGCCTTCCTCGCCGGCATGCTGCTCGCGGAAACCGAGTTCAAGTTCCAGACCGAGGCGGTCATCAAGCCGTTCCAGGACATCCTGCTCGGGCTGTTCTTCATCTCGGTCGGCATGC
>JBBIVG010000072.1:0-12264 GCA_037439865.1 Nevskiaceae bacterium | reverse complement strand
ATGACCGCCGTCGCCAGCTTGCCGAAGGCGTGGGACGGGATCTCGACCCTGGCGAGCGCCGCGTAGCGCCGGACGGTGCCGACCCAGAACTCGCGCATCAGGAAGATCACCAGGAACACGAAGGGAAATCCTCCCGCGATGACCAGCATCGCGAGCGCAATGGCCGTCGTGTAGCTGTCTGCAGCCTGGTCCAGCATCGCGCCGAGCGTCGTTTCCTGGGACAGGCGGCGGGCCAGGTATCCGTCGAGATGGTCGGTGAGGCAGGCGGCCGTGCCGAGGATGACCGTGACCTTCGGATGGCCGGCGAAATACAGCAGTACGGCCGCGGTCACGCCGATGATCCGCGCCAGCGACACGAGATTCGGGAGGGTCGTGAGGTCCGCGCCCCGGATCGTCGCCGGACCCATGGCCTGTGCAGATGCCGTTACCGGCGCCATAGCCTCTCGTTCCATTCCCGAAGCCCGGTTTTCCCGGCTGGAACCGTGAATACTAGCGCAGTCACGCAAAGGCCGCGTATACGCGCTTGTTGTGGCGGCCCTTGTTCTCGACCTTGGTCACGGCGATCCGCCCGATTTCGCCGGTCCGGGCCACGTGCGTGCCCCCGCAGGGCTGCAGGTCCACGCCCGGGATGTCGAGCAGGCGGATCCGCCCGGCACCGCGGGGCGGCTGCACGGACATCGTGCGGATCAGTTCCGGCTGGCGGTCGAGCTCCTCGTCCGTGATCCAGGACGACCGCGTGGCGTGATCGGCCGCGATCAGGGCGTTCACCGCCTCGGTCACGCGGCCGGGATCGATGTCCGCCTGGGTGTCGAAATCGAGCCGGCCCTTCTCGGCCGTGATCTGCCCGCCGGTGACGCCATAGCGGAGCACCGACCCGAGCAGGTGCAGGCAGCTGTGCATGCGCATGTGCGCGTGGCGACGATCCCAGTCGAGGACGGCGACCACCGGCTCGCCGACCGCGGGCGCGGCCGGCCCGGCGGCGAGCACGTGAACGATCGCCCCGGCCTCCCCCTTGCGCGTGTCCTGGACGCGCCATTCGCGGCCATCCGCGGCCCGGAGCACGCCAGTGTCACCGGGCTGTCCGCCACCGAGCGGATAGAAGACCGTGCGATCGAGCACAATGCCCGCGGGCAACGCTTCGACGACGCGCGCCTCGCACTCGCGCAGGTAGGCGTCCTGCTGGAACAGGGGCTCGGTCGGGGGCATGGGCTCGTCACCTCCTCGGGTTCGCAGTGTAGCCTCGTTCGGCCGCGGGCGACGCCCGGCTCCCGCGGTGGACAGGCGTGCGCAGATGCCTATCATCCGACGTCCCCGGGGATTCCCGACACCGAGCACGCGCATGACTCGCACGAAGCACCCGCGTTCGTTCCTCCGCCAGACGCTGCATGTTGCTGCCGGCATCGCGGTCGCGCTCTGCCTGTGCGCCGCAGACCCGGCGCTGGCTGCGCAGAAGCACGACGTCGTCATCCGCGGCGGCACGATCTACGACGGCAGCGGTGGCAAGCCCTACGCGGGCGAAGTCGCGATCGACGGCGACCGGATCACCTACGTGGGCAAGTCGCGTGGCCTGCGCGGCAGGACCGAAGTGGACGCGCGCGGCAAGGCGGTCGCGCCCGGTTTCATCAACATGCTGAGCTGGTCGAACGAGTCGCTCATCCAGGACGGACTCGGCCAGAGCGAACTGCGCCAGGGCGTGACACTCGAGGTCATGGGCGAAGGCTGGTCGATGGGGCCCGTCAATGCGCGCATGAAGGAACAGGCGGTCCAGCGACAGATCGACATCCACTATCCCATCGAGTGGAACACGCTCGGCGAATACCTGTCGTGGCTCGCCGCACGCGGCATCGCGCCCAACGTCGCCTCCTTCGTCGGCGCGACGACCGTGCGCGACTACGTGCTCGGCGAGGGCGACGTGCAGCCGAACCCCGACCAGCTCGACCAGATGCGCGGCCTCGTGCGGCAGGCGATGGAGGAAGGCGCGCTGGGCGTGGGCTCCTCGCTCATCTACGCACCCGCGACCTACGCGAAGACCCCGGAGCTGATTGCGCTGGTGTCGGAAGCCGGCCGCTGCGGCGGCATGTACATCACGCACATGCGCAGCGAGGGTGACCGGCTGCTGCAGTCCGTGCAGGAGACGATCGACATCGCGCGCGCGGCAGCGACGCCCGCCGAGATCTATCACCTGAAGGCCGCGGGACGCACCAACTGGGGCCAGCTCGACCGGGTGATCGCGATGGTCGAGGACGCTCGGCGGTCCGGCGTGCGGATCTCGGCCAACATGTACACGTACATCGCCGGCGCCACCGGCCTCGATGCAGCGATGCCGCCCTGGGTGCAGGACGGCGGGCTCGAGGCATGGATTGCCCGCCTGCGCGACCCGGAGATCCGCGCGCGGGTCGTCGCCGACATGCGCAATCCGAAGCCGGACTGGGAAAACCTGCTGCTGCACGCGGGCCCGGACGGAACCCTGCTGCTCGCCTTCAAGAACCCGAAGCTGAAACCGCTGACGGGCCGTACGCTCGGTTCCGTGGCGAAGGAGCGTGGCGTGTCGCCCGAGGACGCGGCGATCGACCTCGTGATCGAGGACGGCTCGCGCGTCGGCGTCGCCTACGTGCTCATGTCCGAGGACAACGTCCGCCGCCAGGTCGCGCTGCCGTGGATGAGCTTCGGTTCGGACGCCGAGGCGATGGCGCCCGAAGGCGCGTTCCTGCTGTCGAACCCGCACCCGCGGGCCTACGGCAATTTCTCGCGCGTGCTCGCGCGCTACGTGCGCGACGAACGCGCGCTCACGCTCGAGGACGCCGTGCATCGACTGAGCGGACTGCCTGCGCAGAACCTGTCGCTCGCCGACCGCGGGCTGCTGAAGAAAGGCTATTTCGCGGACGTGGTGGTCTTCGACCCGAAGACGATCCAGGACCACGCGACCTTCGAGAAACCGCACCAGTATTCGACCGGCGTGTCCGACGTGCTGGTGAACGGCCAACCCGCGATCAAGGGCGGCGTACCGACCGGCGCCAGGCCGGGGCGCTTCGTGCGCGGCCGGGCATGGACCGGACACGAAGGCGGCGGCTGTCGCACATCGAGTCGCGACTGGTCCTGGACGTGGTGAGCACCGACGCGGCTCACAGCCCCCACTTGTCCATGAACCACGCCGCATTGGCGGGCGCGTCCACGAGCCCGTGCAGCGCGACGACCAGCAGGAAACTCCGCGTGCGCGCCCAGAGCACGCCGAACATCAGCCCGGCCACGCCCTGCGTCGCGACGACGTAGGCGAGCGTCGTCGCGAGCGAAGGATCGCTCCCCAGTCCCTCGGCCACGCCGGCGCCGCGCAGCCAGATGCCCGGCGCGTGCGCGAGGCCGAACACGAGCGAACTCAGGAATACGGCTGACACCTGGGACCCGGACCACGCGGCCAGCCGCGACTGCAGGTACCAGCGAAAGAAGAACTCCTCGACGAGGCCCGCCTCGATCGTCATCCAGGCGAAAGCGAGCAGCGAGCCGATGACCACGTGCCGCTGCAGGTATTCGTCCGTCAGCAAGTGGCGGAATTGCCTGCCGATCAGGTACTGCACGCCCACGCACGCGATGGCCAGCACGGCGAAGACCATGACCAGCCGGCCGGGGGACGCAACCGGCCGCCCGGCCTGCCGCCACCCGAAGCCGCGCCTGCGCAGGATGAATGCCGGCAGGGCCACGAAGGCCAGCAGCTTGAGCGTCGTATTGACCGTGTCCCGGAGCGCCTCGCCCGAGCCGGACGGAACGAGCGCGTCGAGCAGTGGTCCCTTGATCATGAGGAACACGACGATCCAGCCGACCAGGATCGCCATCGTCGCCGCATCATCGGGGCGCCACGACTGGGGCGGCGTGGGCTCGGGCATGCGCCAGCACGCTGCAAGCGCGAGGAGCGGCAGCGCGATGCCCAGGATCACCAGTGCCCCGAGGGCCTCCTCGACCGGCCGGCCACCGGCGACGAGTACGCCCAGTGCCAGCGCGTAAACACCGGCAAAAAGCCAGAAATGCCTGTTCCGGAACACGGCCGACATGATCCCCCCGACGGTCCGGCGCCCGGACGGCACTATACGGCCATCCCGCCAGCGCGCCGCAAGTGCTAATCTCGCGCCCCTCGGCGGACCGACGGCCACCAGCTGCGCCGCCATCAGAACAAGAGCTCAAACCCGGAGCATCCATGATCCGAACCCAACTCGTACTGTGCGCCTTCCTGCTCGGCCTCGCGGGCACGGCGCAGGCCATCACCGCCGAGGAACTCGCCGCGAAGAACGTCGAGGCGAAAGGCGGCGCTGCTGCGCTCGACGCGGTGAAGAGCGTGCGGCGCAGCGGCAAGCTCATCGTGAATGGCGGGCAGTTCGTGCTCGGCATCGTCGAGACGCGCCAGCGTCCGGACTCGATCCGCGACGAAGTGAGCCTGCAGGGCCTCACGCAGGTCGAGGCCTACGACGGCAAGGAAGGCTGGCGGATTGATCCGTTCGGCGGCCGCAAGGACCCCGAGCGCATGCCGGCGGACGACGTGAAGTCGCTCATCGAGGATTCCGACATCAGCGGCCCGCTCGCGAGCTACAAGGAGCGCGGCGCGAAGCTCGAGTACCTCGGCACCGAGGACATCGACGGCACGGCGGCGCACAAGATCAAGGTCACGAGCCAAGGCGGTGACGTCCAGTACGTCTACCTCGACCCGGACTACTTCCTCGAGATCCGCATCGAGAGCCAGCGCAACGTCCGCGGAGTGAAGCAGACCTTCGTCACCGACCTGGGCGAATACGAAAAGGTCGGCGGGGTCTATTGGGCGATGGCCCAGACTTCCGGCAGGAAGGGCGATCGCGACCCGGCCAAGTTCCAGTTCGAGAAGGTCGAGATCAACCCGCCGGTCGAGCCGGGCTTCTATTCCTTCCCCGCCGCCGCGAAGAACTGAGGGCACGCCATGACACGCACCATCCTGCTCGTGGCGGCCCTGCTGCCCCTCCCGGTCGCGTTCGCCGCGACGGCGCCGGTGACCATCGACGCCGGCACGATTTCCGGCCTCGGCGCGCGCAACATCGGCTCGGCCACGATGAGTGGCCGCATCGCCTCGCTCGATGCGATCACCATGCCCGACGGCAAGCTCACCCTGTGGGTCGGCGCCGCGAGCGGCGGCGTGTGGAAGTCCCTCGACTCGGGCACGACGTTCGAGCCGATGTTCGACGACCAGCCCGTCCAGTCGATCGGCGCAGTGAGGATCGACCAGCGCAACCCGCAGACCGTCTGGGTCGGCACCGGCGAGGCCTGGACCCGCAACAGCGTCTCGGTCGGCGACGGCATCTACAAGACCACCGACGGCGGCGACACCTGGAAGAACGTGGGCCTCGCGAACTCGGAGCGCATCGCGGAGATCCTGGTCGATCCGCGTGACAGCAACACCGTCTACGCATGCGTCACCGGTCGGCTGTGGAGCGACTCCGCGGATCGCGGCGTGTACAAGACGACCGACGGAGGTGGCACGTGGCAGCTCGTGCTCAAGGGCGGCAACCTCTCGACCGGCTGCGCCAGCATGAGCATGGACGAGCAGAACCCGGACGTCGTCTTCGCGGCGCTGTGGGACTTCCGCCGCAAGGGCTGGACCTTCCGCTCCGGCGGCGAGTCGCCGACGGCTCCCTCCGCGAGCGCGCTGATGGTGACCCGCGACGGCGGCCGCACGTGGACCGAAGTCACGCCCGAAGCGAACAAAGGCCTCGCGAAGAAGCCTTACGGCCGAATCGCCGTGAATGTCGCACCGAGCGACTCGAAGCGCGTCTATGCGTTCGTCGAGTCACCGGCGAGCGCGCTGTACGTGAGCTCGGATGGCGGGCAGACCTGGCAGGCCCGCGACAAGAGCCAGTGGATGGTGTGGCGGCCGTTCTACTTTGCCCGCATGACGGTGGACCCGACCAACGCGGACCGCCTGTTCAAGGACGACGGTAACCTGATCGTCTCGGAGGACGGCGGCAAGAGCTTCAGCGTGGCCGGCGGCTTCCGCGGCATGCACGGCGACATCCACGACGTCTGGATCAACCCGAAAAACCCGAAGCACATCATCAGCGGCGACGACGGCGGCCTCTGGCAGAGCTTCGACGGCGGCAGCCGCTGGTGGAAGGGGCAGAACCTGCCGATCTCGCAGTTCTACCACGTGAGCCTCGACGAGCGGGATCCCTACAAGGTCTACGGCGGCCTGCAGGACAACTCGAGCTTCGTCGGCGAATCCGCCTACCCGGGCGGCATCACGGTCAGCCAGTGGGAGAACATGTACGGCGGCGACGGCTTCTGGATGTTCAGTGACCCGGCCGATCCCGACTACCTCTACGCGGAGGCGCAGGGCGGCCACATCGGCCGCGTCAATCGCTGGACGCACGAGGCGCGCGACATCCAGCCGACCGCGCGCACGGGCGAGAAGCTGCGCTTCAACTGGAACACCCCGCTGCACCTCTCGCCCAACGAGAAAGGCACGCTCTACATCGGCGCGCAGTTCCTGTTCCGCACGCGCGACCACGGCCAGACCTGGGAGCGCATTTCGCCCGACCTGACGACGAACGACCCGGAGATGCAACGCCAGGAGGAATCCGGCGGCGTGACCGTCGACAACTCCGCCGCCGAGATGCACACGACCATCTACTCGATCAGCGAGTCGCCGAAGGCGGCCGGCACGATCTGGGTCGGTACCGACGACGGCAACGTGCAGCTGACGCGTGACGGCGGCCAGTCCTGGACCAACACGTTGGCGCCGCTGCAGAAGGGCAAGGACGCGCTGCCGAAGGGCCTCTGGACCAGCTGGGTCGAGGCGAGCCCGCACGACGCGGCCACGGCCTTCGTGACGTTCGACCGCCACACGTTCGGCGACTTCGCGCCTTACGCATACGTGACGCGCGACCATGGGCAGACGTGGCAGCCGCTCGTCACGGCCAGTAACCCGAAGGGCGTGCGCGGGTACGCACACGTCATCAAGCAGGACCCGGAGCAGCCGAACCTCCTCTACCTCGGCACCGAGTTCGGCCTGTGGATCTCGATCGACGGCGGCGCGAACTGGGCGGAGTTCAAGGGCGGCGACTTCCCGTCGGTGGCCGTGCGCGACCTGGCGATCCATCCGCGCGACAAGGACCTCGTGCTCGGGACGCACGGCCGCGGCATCTGGATCGTGGACGACATCACCCCCCTCAGGGCGCTCTCGGCCGAGCTCCTGCAGAAGCCCGCAACCTTCGTCGCTGGCCGCCCTGCACAGCAGCGCATCAGCGGGCCCGGCGGCTGGGCGCCGGGCTCCGCGACCTTCGTCGGTGACAATCCGGTGGAGGGTGCCGTGATCAACTACTACCAGAAGTCGCGGCACCTCTTCGGCAAGCTGAAGATCGAGGTGCTCGACGCGAACGGCAACGTGATGGACGAGCTGCCGGCGAGCCCGCGACGCGGACTCAACCGCGTCGTCTGGTCCATGCGCACGAAGCCGCCGCGCGTCCCGCCGGCGGTGCAGCTCGCCGAGGCGGGGACGCAGGGCGTACCCGTGCTGCCGGGCGCGTACACCGTGCGCATGACGAAGGGGGATGCGGTGTACGAGTCGAAGCTCGACGTGGTGCTCGACCGTCGCGCGAAATATTCGCTCGAGGACCGCAAGCAGCAGTACGACGCCGCGATGCGCGTGCGCGCCCTGTTCGGCGAGGAGAGCGCGGTGATGGACCGCATCCTCACGGTGCGCGCGGCCCTCGCAGAACGCGCGCGGGCGACGAAGGACGAGGCGCTCAGGAAGCGCATCGCCGAGTTCGACGGCCAGGTGGACGCCGTGCGCAAGCGCATCGTGGCGACGACCGAAGGCGGCGCGATCACCGGCGAGGAGCGGCTGCGCGAGTACACCGACACGCTTTACGGCGCGATCCTGCGCTACGACGGCGCGCCCGCGGCGTACCAGCTCGAGCGCATCGACGTGCTCAAGTCGGACCTCGCCGACGTCGAGAAGCAGTTCGACGGGCTGATGGACAAGGACCTGCCGGCACTCAACGCGGCACTGAAGGCGGGGGGCCTCGACCCGATCGCGGTGCCGCCGAAGGAGGCAGCCGTCGCCGACGCGGACATCGGCCCCGGGTCCGGCCGGCGTGCGGGCGGCGAGCTGGGCGACCCCGACGAAGGCTCGCTCGCGGAGAGCCTGCCGCGCGCGTGGGTCGAGTACCGCTGACACCGGACGTCAGCCGGCCGGCACGGACTAGAGCTGGCCGGCGACGTACGCGGTGATGTAGGTGCCCCAGCCGGCGGCGGGCGGCTCGACGAGTTCCTGCGAGCGGGCAAAGTCCCGCTCGAAGAGCTCGCGGCGCAGTTGCGCGACGAAGCCGGGGTCCGACGTGGCGACGTTGGTCTCGCGGTTCACCCGCAGGCTCAGCTTGTCGAAGTTCGCCGAGCCCAGGCACGCCCAGCCGTCGTAGAGCGCGGCCTTGACGTGCGTCATGCCCGGGTACACGTAGACACGGATCCCGTTGCGTACCAGCGCGCTCGCGGCCAGCAGGTTGGCGCTGTTCATGAAACGTGAGTCGCCGCGCGTCGGCACGATCATCCGCACGTCCACGCCTCGCCGTCGTGCATCGATGAGCGCGCTGATGAGCGAGTCGTCCGACACGTACGGCTGCTCGATCCAGATCGCGCGCTTCGCCCGCCGGATGGCGGCCAGCTGCGCGCGCAGCACCTGCGGATCGAGGGTCCGCGTGTACAGCGGCCTCAGGTTCACGTAATCCGGGCGGTCCGCGTCGCCCTCGAATACTTCCCTGCCCCCGAGGGCCTTCAGGTACGCGAGGTCTCCGCCGAGTCCCGCGTAGGCCCACGCCACGTCGAAGTCGTACTGCAGGCGCCCCACGATCGGGCCCTCGAGCGCCACCATCATGTCGTGCCACTCGTGCCGATACTCGTGGCCGATGTTCATGCCGCCGAGGTACGCGAGCCGGCGATCGACGAGGATGGTCTTCGTGTGATCCGTCACCAGCCACGGGTTCGGTGTCTCGCGCACCTGGATGTTCGAGTCCGCGCGCAGGTAGCCCGCGATGGAGAACTTGCGCGGTCCGGTGGCCGCGCCCGCCGGGGCGCCCTGCCCCGCGCCGAGGGTGCCGAGCGCGTCGATCAGCACGCGCACGCGCACGTCGCGGGAGCGTCGCTTCAGCAGGTCGGCGATACCGATCGCGTAGTCGTCGTTGTCGAAGATGAACAGGCGGACGTCGATGGATCCCCGTGCGTCCTGCACCGCCTGCACGAAGTCGGTGAAAAACGCCTCGCCCCCGATCAGCGGCACGATGCTGCCCCGGTATTGCGGCGGCAGTCCGGTCGAGTCCAGGTGCCGCTCCCACTCCGCGAGGTCCATGCCAGGGCGCTCGACCACGGGTGGCGGTGGCCCATCGGGTTCGGCGTAGTGCGGCGGCACGAGCTTGATCGCCGACTGCGACACCAGCCACACGAGGCGCCCAATCGAGCTCACCGGTCGCGTCAGCACGCCGAGCGCCTGGCCGCGGACGATCAGCGTGTCCGGCAGGCGCACCATCGTGTGCAGCATGCCGGACAGCCCCGTCTGCTGACCGATGTACGGGTCCGCGATCAGCACGGACTGGCGGCGCTCGAGGTCGAACAGGACGAACGTCTCGTCGTCGCCCGCATCGCCGGTCTGGAAAAGCAGCACGTCCTGCGCGTCGCACCGCTCGCGCAGCACCTCGTCGGCGTGCGCCGCGAACTCGCCCTCGCCCACGACGCGCGTCACGTGGCGGTCGGCCGGCTTGTCCGCGAGGCGATGCACGCGCAGTTCGCGCGTCGGGGTCACGTAGAAGGCGATCTCCTCGCCCTGCACGAGCGTGAGCGCGGACTCGCTCTCGCCCTGCGGCGCGAGTTCGATCATCACCTGCGTGACGACCGCATCCCACTCGGCGCGGCTGCGGACCGGAACCGGCTGGGCGGACCGCAGGGCCTCGGCCGAGGCAGCATCGTCCTCGAGTAATTCGAGACGTGCCGCACGGTAGCTGTGGCTGCCTTCGGGGACCGCTTCCAGGGTCCAGTGCGCGACGGCCTGGACACCGGCTGCGCCGCCGGACCGGATCACCAGGGTACCGGGCTGATAGACGGCAGTGAGTTCGCGGCCGCCCGTCGACTCGGCAGGCGCCTCGCGGCGCGGCGTCGGACCGGCGAAGGCCAGCGACGCCGACACGATCATCAATGCCGCGGAGGCTGCGGCCAGGAACGTCGCCGGGCGGACAGGTGACTGCGGACGCATCGGTGCCTGCACCTTATTCCACGCCCGCAGTCTGCTGTCACGGCCAGCGCGGGAATATCGGGGGATTCCGACGGAACGCGAGCCCGGGCGCGCGTTGCACCGCCGAGGGGGCTCGTCCATCATCCCGCGATGCCGCAGACGGGGACCGTCGCCGAATTCACGCTGAAGGCCGTCGTCATCGGCGTGGTGCTCGGCATGGTCTTCGGTGCAGCCAACGCGTATCTCGGCCTGCGCGTCGGCATGACGGTCTCGGCCTCGATCCCGGCCGCCGTCATGACGGTGGCCAGTTTCCGGCTGCTGCGCTCGAACGGGACGATCCTCGAGGCGAACCTCTCGCAGACCGTCGCCTCCGCCTCGACTGCGCTCGCCACCGGGACGATCTTCACGATCCCCGCCCTCTTCCTCTGGGGAGCGGTCCCGCCGTACCTGCAGGTCGTCGCGCTGGCGTTCCTCGGCGGTCTCCTCGGGCTGTCGGCGATGATCCCGCTGCGGCGACTGCTGATCGTGAAGGCCCACGAGGAACTGCCGTACCCGGAAGGCACGGCCTGTGCCGAGGTGCTGCGCGCCACGAGTTCCGGGGCATCGAGTGCTGCGAGCGGCAGCGTGTGGATCTTCCGCGGCATGATCCTCGGCGCCGCAGTGAAGCTGCTCATCTCGCTCGCCTACGTCATGCCCGGCGAGTTGCGCGCCGCGCTGCCCGTGCTGCCGAAGGCGGAACTGGCGCTCGAAGTCGCGCCGGCGCTGCTCGGCGTCGGCTACATCCTCGGTTACCGCCAGTCGGCGGTGTGCGTCGCAGGCGCGCTGATCTCGGCCGTCGTGATCACGCCGTTGATCGCGTGGTTCGGCGCGCACCTGTCGGTGCCCGTGTACCCCGAGACTACGCGGCTCATCTCGCAGATGGATGCCGGCGACATCTGGTCCCGATACGTGCGTTACATCGGTGCCGGCGCCGTGGCTGCCGCGGGAATCCTCACGGTCGTACGCGGCCTGCCGACGATGATCGACGCGTTCGTGGCCGTGGCGCGCGGCCTGCAGGGGGACGGCGCGAAGTCCGCGGGTGAGGCGCAACGGACCGATCGCGACCTGCCCGCGGCGTTCGTCCTCGGCGGCATCGCCACGGTCGTGCTCGTGGCCGGGCTCGTGCCCGGCGTGTTCGCGGGCGACATGAGCGCCGTGCAGCGAGCGGTGCTCGCCGCGGGTGTCGGATTCTTCGGCGTGCTGTTCGTCGCCGTGGCGGCGCGCATCGTCGGCATCGTCGGGGTGTCGTCCCAGCCGACATCGGGAATCACCCTCGTGACGCTGCTCGGCACGGCATCGGTGTTCGCCGCGGCGGGCTGGGTGGACGCGAGCGCGCGGGCGGGAGTCCTCACGGTCGGAACGATCGTGGCCATCGCGGCGAGCAAAGCCGGGGACATCTCGCAGGACCTCAAGACAGGCTGGCTCGTCGGCGCGACGCCGGCGCGGCAGCAGTTCGGCCAGCTGATCGGCGCCGCGTTCGCGTGCTGGGCCGTGGCCGCGACGGTGATGCTGCTTGGCAATGCCTACGAGTTCGGTTCGAGGGAGATTCCCGCGCCGCAGGCGACGCTGATGAAGACGATCATCGAGGGCGTACTCTCGGGCGCGCTGCCCTGGGATCTCGTGCTGACCGGGGCGGGGCTGTCGATCGGGGCCATGCTGTGCGGCGTGTCGGGACTCGCGTTCGCGATCGGTGTGTACCTGCCGCTCGCGACGATGGCGCCGCTCTACGTCGGCGGGTGCGTGCGGGCCCTGGCCGAACGCGATCGCGGCCCGCTGCCCGAGGGGATGAGCGATCCGGGGATCCTCGCCGCATCGGGACTCGTCGCGGGCGAAGGCCTCGCCGGAGTCGCGGTCGCCGCGCTCGTCGCCGGAGGTCTCGCGCCGCGATCGATGGACCCGCGGCTCGGCGGGCTCGTCGGCGAAGTCGTCGCGCTCGCCGTTGCGCTCGCGGTCTGTGCGTTCCTGCTGCGCGGCGGCCGCGGAAAATAGGTGCCTGG
>JBBIVG010000071.1:12012-12290 GCA_037439865.1 Nevskiaceae bacterium | reverse complement strand
CGCGGCACACCAGGTCGGCGTCGTCCAGGTCCCCCCGCGCCGTGAGCGTGACGAGCGCATCGCCGGGCGCCTCGCGATAGCGCTCCTTGAGCGGCGCCTGGACGGCCCGCAGCTCGCGCGCATCCATGCCGTGCCCTAAGCAGCTGCGAAGCGAGCCTTGTCGATCGCGCCGGTGAGCCCGTCGGGCGTGAGTTCTCCGACCTCGATGATCACGTCGGCCGGGACCCCGTTGCGTCGAGCCGCCTGGCGTATTGCATCGGCGTTCGGTGCCTCATACA
>JBBIVG010000071.1:0-12002 GCA_037439865.1 Nevskiaceae bacterium | reverse complement strand
GTAGGTCTTCTTCTTGTCGGCGCTCAGGAAGGAAATCAGCCACTGCACGCCAATGTCGGCGTTGACACGATTGATGCTCCCCGCCGCCTCCGGGGTCACGTTGAGTTGCTCGGCGAAGTTGCGCTCTACCAGAAATACCGTCATGACAGATCCTCCCCAGTGATGTCGCCCGATTCCGGGCCTTTACCGTGGCGCGCCGTCAGATTGCCAAGGCACCGTCCTTCACGAGTGCAAGCAATCCATGCATCCCGCGCGCGCGGGCCAGTGTCACAGCCTCGTCGAGCAGACGCACGGCCCGCTCCGCGTCCTCGCGCCGTCCACGTCGCATCAGCGCGCGGGATTGCTGGAACAGCGTGTGGGCGACCCAAGGCACCGCGTTCATGCGCGTGTTCATCTCGAGCGCATGCGAAAAATGCGCTTCGGCTGCGTCCCAGTTCGCCATGGTGGCCGCCAGCTGACCGAGGAAGCGCGACGTTGCACCGAGGCAGACGGTCGCATTGCCGAGGACGACCGTCAGTTCGCGGTACGGCCGGAGCATGTCGTAGAGCACGGCCGCGCGCTCGGCATCCTGCAGGTAGGAACAGACCTCCGCCAGGTAACACAGGCTAGCCTGCCGCAGGGAGTCGGACGGCACCGATCCGAACTCATCCTCCGCGAGCCGCTCGAATTCGGCGGCCGCGCCGGACGGCTGCTCGAGGTCTGCGTAGATCAGCGCCAGCCCCGGTCGCCAGGCCGCGCCGGCGCCACGCTCGTCGACGAAATGCCTGACGATCGGCGCCACTTCACGCAAGCGCCCCTGCTCGCGGCGCACCGTGAACATCTGCACACCGAGCACGCCGTCGACGTTGTCCACGCCGAGCGGCTGGCCAATGCCATGTGCCTCGCCCGCCAGCCGCTCGGCCTCGCCGAACAGTCCGGAATTGATCGCCTGGGCGACCTGCATGGAGCGCACGAGATACTGGTAGAAAGGTTCGCCGACCTCGTTGGCGAGCCGCTGGTGCGTCTCGAGGTCTCGGGACCAGTTGGCGGCGTCGCCGAGCGCCACAAGGTCGTAGATCCGGAAGCCCAGCAGTTCCATGTGCAACTGCCGGTCTCCGACGCTTTCCACGAGCCGCAACGTCTCGTCGAGCGTCTCGATGCGCCACTCGATGCGATCCGGCGAGCGTTCGACGCTGAGCCCCAGCCGCTGGGCCTCGATCAGTGCACGCGTGTCGCCGAGTCGTCTCGCCATGGCGACCGCTTCGTCGAGGAGCGCGACGCGCTCCACCTCCGGCATCGAGCTATGGCTGCCACGGGCGAGGTGGGCGAGGAGGTAGACCCGCAGCACGCTGTCGTCCTTGCCGATGCGCGCCAGCGCGCGCTCAAGAAGCACGTTGGCACGCGGGTCGTCGAGGTTGCAGCGCCACCGTGGCTCGTCGTAGCCGAGCGCGGCCTGCGCCAGGGCTTCCGGAGCCCCGACGGCGACCGCGAGATCGGCCACCTGGCTGAAGGCATCCATGCACTCCACGAAATGCCCGTCACGCCGCAGCGCCTCGGCCCGCAACAGGTGCAGGTCGAGCAGGAGGCCCGAGTGCAGGTGAGCCTCGTCCGACCGGTTGAGGCACTCGAGGCCGCGCTGGGCCAGCGCCATGGCCTCCCGGTCCGCGTACATGCCGAGCGCGACTCGACCGGCCTGCAGATAGGCGCGCGCGGCCTTCGTGTCGAGGCGGGCGAGGTCGTAGTGATGCGCCAGCTGCACCGCGATCCGGTCGGTCTTGTCCGCGTAGAGGGTCTCGAGCACCGACGCCACGTCCTCGTGCAGCAGTTCCCGCTCGCTCTCTCCCAGGTGGTCGTAGAAGTATTTCCGGAACATCTGGTGGCGGAAGCGGAACTGGGAGATGCGGGTTGCGCCGACCCGGTCGATCCCGGCTTCACGCACCAGCCGGTGCTGATGGTCGAGTTCCTGGCTCAGGATCCGCAGCAACTGGCGCTCGTCCAGCTGCTTGAGGCGGCCGATCACCTGCGCAGTAAAGGTCTCGCCCTCGACGCTTGCGATGGTGAGCAGTTCCTGCGTCTCGGCGCGGATGCGCGCGATGCGTTCTTCCAGGACGCCCTCCACCCGTGCAGGCAACGCGTTCCAGTCGAGGGCCGGACCGGGAATCCAGCGCCCGCTTTCGTCCTTGACGAGATCTCCGCGCTCCTGCATGTCGCGCAGCAACTCCGTTGCGAACAGTGGGTGGCCACGGGTGCGCTCATGCAACTGCTCGCGGAACAGCGCGTCGAGGCAATTGGGTTCGCTGTCGACGAGCGCCTCGATGAAAGCTCGTGTCTCCTCGCGAGCCTCGTCGCCGAGGACCACCGTGACGTCGCCGTACTGCCGCTTGATCTCGGAGACGATCTTCGGCAGCGGATGCCGCCACTCGCTGCTCGAATAGGCCAGCTCCTCGCTCCGGTAGGTGCATACCACGAGCATGCGGCTCTGGGCGATCCGCCGTGCGAGGTGAAACAGCAGCGCGGCCGACGACTCGTCGATCCACTGCACGTCGTCGAGGACCAGGATCAGGGGTCGACGTTGCGCAATCTCGAGCAGCACGGCCGTGACCTGCTCGAACACACGTGCCTGGTCCGCCATCGGCGAACCCACCGCGCCGGCCGATGCCGGTCGGGACACCGGCGGACTCGCCGGCCGGCGCCTGAGCAGTTGTCGTTCACCGGCGACGATTGCACCGGCCTTGGTCACGAGCGCGGCGCCGGGCAGGAAGATGTCGACGAGATCGGGGCCGATCTCGGCGATCAGGCTCTTCGAGACGCGGAGGAAGTCTCGCAGGCGCGCGGCGTTCTCCTCGGTCGTGGCGCCGTTGGCCACTCGATCGTCGACCTCACCGGTCAACATGCTGAGGAGCTCGCGAAACGGCAGGTACGGGTCGCTGAGTCCGGTCTGCGCGTCGCAAGCGCCGACCGCGACAAGCAGGTCCTGGTGTCTCTCCTGTGCCTGCCGGGCGAAGGCGAGCGCGAGGCTGGTCTTTCCGAACCCGGCTTCCCCGGTAACGAAGCAGGCCCGACCGTGCCCCGCGACGGCATCGGCCAGGAACCCGCCGAGCTTGGCGAGTTCCCGGTCCCGTGAGACGAAGACCGACTTCACACGACCTTCTTGGCCACGTCGCGGTCTCTCATGCACCCCGAGACCGATGCCGACGACCACGGCCACGGGCCGCACGCCCATGAGCAGTAATCCGCGTCACGACCGGTATCCCCCCTGCGCGCCGCTCTACTCGGCTGGAGAATACGCCGCCCGCCCTCCTGGCGCACCGTCGGGTCAGCTGGGGCCTGGGGCGCCTTTTGCCAAGCGGCGGTGCCGTTTCGCTAAACTACGCGGTCTTTCCGCCGGGTCCCGTGGATCCGAACGGCCCGATATCTCGAAGACCTACGCGCGATGAGCGACCTCAAGACGCTGCTTTCGTCCACCCCGCTCGCGGCGGGCAATGCGCCCTACGTCGAGGCGATGTACGAGCGGTTCCTGGCCGACCCGCAGTCGGTCGATGCGCAATGGCGCGAGTACTTCACTGGCATGGGCGGCCTCGGCTCGGACGTCGCCCACGGTCCGCTCGTCGAGGAACTCGCGGTGCGGGCGCGCACGCCGCGCGGGTCGGCAGCAACTGCAGCAGTCACCGGCGTTCTGGCCAGCACGTCGGGCGCCGCGGCGAAGCAGGGCGCCGTGTCGCGCCTGATCCAGATCTATGCGAACCGCGGCCACCTCATCGCGGACATTGACCCGCTCGGCCTCATGGTCCGGCCCGTGCCGAAGGTGCTCGGCCTCGATTACCTCGGGTTGACCGAGGCTGATCTCGATATGGAGTTCCTCACCGGCAGCCGCAACGACGCGATCAAGCCGCGCCTCAAGCTGCGCGAGATCGTCGCGCAACTGAAGCAGATCTACTGCGGCGCGATCGGGGCGGAATTCGCCCACGTCTCGAACGAGACCGAGCGCCTGTGGCTGCAGGACCGCTTCCAGGTCGGGCGCGTCCAGCAGCATTTCTCCCCGGAGGGCAAGAAGCACATCCTCTGGGGCCTCACCATGGCGGAGGGCCTCGAGCGCTACCTCGCCACGAAATACCCGGCGCAGAAGCGCTTCTCCCTCGAGGGCGGCGACAGCCTGATCCCGCTGCTCGACGACCTGATCCAGACGAGCGGCTCCCACGGCGTCGAGGACATCGTGATCGGCATGGCCCATCGCGGCCGTCTCAACGTGCTCGTCAACGTGCTCGGCAAGGTGCCCGAGGCGCTGTTCTCGGAGTTCGAGGGCAAGTACGACCTGAAGAAGCTCAAGGGCTCGGGCGACGTGAAGTACCACAAGGGCTACTCGTGCGATGTCCGCACGCCGGGTGGCAACGTGCACATCGCGCTCGCCTTCAACCCGTCGCACCTCGAGGTCGTGAACCCGGTGGTCGAGGGGTCGGTGCGCGCGCGGCAGGAACGCCGGGGCGATGCGAGCGGCGACAAAGTCATGCCCGTGCTGATCCACGGCGACTCCGCGTTCGCAGGGCAGGGCGTCATCCAGGAAACGCTGCAGATGTCGCAGGCCCGGGCCTTCTACACCGGCGGCACAGTCCACCTCATCATCAACAACCAGGTCGGCTTCACCACACACGACCCCCGCGACACGCGTTCGACGCTCTACTGCAGCGACGTCGCGAAGATGATCGAGGCGCCGATCCTGCACGTGAACGGGGATGATCCGGAGTCGGTGGTCTTCGCCGTGCGACTCGCGGTCGAGTACCGCATGAAGTTCCGCAAGGACGTGGTGATCGACCTCGTCTGCTACCGGCGTCTCGGCCACAACGAGGCCGACGAGCCCGCGGCCACGCAGCCGGTCATGTATTCGACGATCCGCAGCAAGCCGACGACACGTCAGCTCTACGCTGACAGGCTGCAGGCTGAAGGGACGATCGCACCGGGCGAAGCCGACAGGATGGTCGAAAGTTACCGTCACTCGCTCGAGGACGGGGACGAGAAGCCCGCGCCGAAGAACGTCCTCGGCATGATCGGCAACGTCCATACGGTGGACTGGTCGAAGTTCCACGACGTGGACTGGACCGAGCAGGTGCGCACCGGCGTCAGGCTCGAAACGCTGCGCGACCTCGGCTTGCGCGCCACGAGCTTCCCGGAAGGCTTCGTCCTTCACCGGCAGGTGCAGAAGGTCGTCGAGGACCGCCGCAAGATGGCCGCCGGGCAGCTGATGCTCGACTGGGGCTTCGCCGAGACGCTCGCGTACGCGACCCTGCTCGACGAGGGCCACGAGATCCGCATCACCGGACAGGACAGCGGCCGAGGCACGTTCTTCCATCGGCACGCGGTCGGCCACGACCAGAGGACCGGCGCGACTTATGTCCCGCTCAAGCACCTGAAGGCCGGCCAGCCGCGTTTCCGCGTCACCGATTCACTGCTGTCGGAGGAGGCCGTACTCGGCTTCGAGTACGGTTATGCGACGACTGACCCCAACTGCCTCGTCATCTGGGAAGGACAGTTCGGGGATTTCGTCAACGGCGCGCAGGTCATCATCGACCAGTTCATCAGCTCGGGCGAGGCGAAGTGGGGTCGCTACTGCGGACTCACGCTGTTCCTGCCGCACGGTTTCGAGGGGCAGGGACCCGAACATTCGTCGGCCAGGCTCGAGCGATTTCTGCAGCTCTGCGCCGAGAACAACATGTCGGTCTGCGTGCCGTCCACCCCCGCGCAGATGTTCCACATGCTGCGCCGGCAGATGCTGCGCGACTTCCGCAAGCCGCTCATCGTCATGACGCCGAAGAGCCTGTTGCGGCACAAGCTCTCGGTTTCGTCGCTCGAGGACCTGTCGCGCGGGTTCTTCCAGAACGTGGTCGACGAGATCGACGATCTCGACCGCGAGAAGGTCGCCCGGGTCGTGTTCTGTTCGGGCAAGGTCTATTTCGACCTGCTGGAGGCGCGTCGCGCGAGCGAGAACCGTGCAGTGGCGATCGTGCGGATCGAACAGCTCTATCCGTTCCCGTCGGACGAATACGCCGCCATCCTGCAGCGCTACCCGAACGCGAAGGACGTGGTCTGGTGCCAGGAAGAGCCGCAGAACCAGGGCGCGTGGTTCCAGATCAGGCACCGGCTCCAGGAGCCGCTCGGCCGGCGCGAGTTGCTCTATTGCGGTCGCGGGCCCGCTGCCGCACCCGCCACGGGCATCCCCCAGCTCCATACGCAGCAGCAGCAGGGGCTCGTCGCCGCGGCGCTCACGGCCCACAGTGTCGAGGAAGTCGCGCCGCCGCCGAGACGGCTGCGCGCCACCGCCAGCAGGAAGAACCCATGACCATCGAAGTTCGCGTTCCACAGCTCCCCGAGTCGGTCGCCGACGCGACGCTCGTCGCCTGGCACAAGCAGCCGGGCGACGCCGTGAACCGCGACGAGAACCTCGTGGACCTCGAGACCGACAAGGTCGTCCTCGAGGTGCCGGCGCCGGCCACGGGCGTCATCAAGGAACTCCGGGTGCAGAACGGGGCGACGGTCACGAGCGGCCAGGTGCTGGCGGTCCTGGAGGAGGGGGCGGTCGCGGCCGCGACTCCCGCCGCCGCGCCGTCTGCCGCGGCGGCGAGCGCAAAGGCGGCGGCGCCGACCGAGTCTGTCTCCGATGCGAAGTCCGGGGCCGTCGACAAGCTCGCGCCGTCCGTGCGGCGCCTCGTCGAGGAACACAAGCTCGACACCGGCGCCATCGCGGGCAGCGGCCGTGACGGCCGCATCACCAAGGGTGACGTGCTGTCGCACCTGTCCGGCAAGGAGGCCGCGCCCGCACCGACGCCGCCGTCGGCGCTGGCAGGCGCATCGGTCCCCGGCGGTCCGCGCGCCGAGCGCCGCGTGCCGATGACCCGGCTGCGCTCGAGGATCGCGGAGCGCCTGGTCCAGGCGCAGTCCACGGCGGCGATGCTGACGACCTTCAACGAGGTGGACCTGAAGGCCGTGAACGAGTTGCGCGCCCGGTACAAGGACAAGTTCGAGAAGGCGCACGGCGCGCGCCTCGGCTTCATGTCGTTCTTCGTCAAGGCCAGCATCGAGGCGCTGCGCCGCTTCCCGATCGTCAACGCCTCGGTCGACGGCAACGACATCGTCTACCACGAGTATTACGACATCGGAGTGGCGGTCTCGACGGACCGGGGCCTGATCGTCCCAGTGCTGCGCAATGCGGACGCGCTCGGGTTCGGAGAGATCGAGCAGGCCGTGGTCGCCTATGCCAACAAGGCTCGCGACGGCGCGCTCACGATCGAGGAGCTCACGGGCGGCACTTTCACCATCACCAACGGCGGCGTGTTCGGCTCGCTGCTCTCGACGCCGATCCTGAACATGCCGCAGAGCGCGATCCTCGGCATGCACAAGATCCAGGAACGCCCGGTGGTCGTGGACGGGCAGGTCGTGGTGCGCCCGATGATGTACCTCGCGCTGACCTACGACCACCGCATCATCGACGGCCGGGAGGCTGTGCAGTTCCTCGTCGCGATCAAGGACGCGCTCGAGGACCCGGCGCGGCTGCTGCTGCAGGTCTGACCCGACCGCCACTCATCGAACAACGCACATTTCGGGAGCTCCCATGTCCGACTCCTACGACGTCATCGTGATCGGCGCCGGTCCGGCCGGCTATCCCTGCGCCATCCGCGCGGCGCAGAACGGCCTCAAGGTCGCCTGCATCGACGAGTGGAAGAACCGCGACGGCACGCATGCCTACGGCGGCACGTGCCTCAACGCCGGCTGCATCCCCTCGAAGGCTCTGCTCGAGTCCACCGAGCTCTATCACCGCGCGCAGACGGAATTCGCTGCCCACGGCATCGCGGTCGGGCAGGTCGCGTTCGATGTCGGGACCATGCAGAAACGCAAGGCGAAGATCGTGAAGGCGTCCACGCAGGGCGTGGCGTCGCTCTTCAAGGCGGCCGGCGTCACGGCCATCCAGGGCCACGGGCGCCTGCTCGCGGGCAACAAGGTCGAAGTCACTGCCTTCGACGGCAAGAAGACTGAACTCGTCGCGAAGCACGTCGTGCTCGCGTCAGGCTCGGTGCCGATGGAGCTCAGGAGCGTGCCGTTCGACGGCAAGGACGTCGTCGACTCCTGGGGTGCGCTCGATTTCGACGCGGTGCCGAAGCGCCTCGGCGTGATCGGCGCGGGCGTGATCGGGCTCGAGCTCGGCAGCGTGTGGCGGCGGCTCGGCGCCGAGGTCGTGGTGCTCGAGGCCCTCGAGCAGTTCCTCTTCATGGCCGACCAGGCGGTCGCGAAGGAAGCGCTCAAGCACTTCAAGAAGCAGGGGCTCGACATACGACTCGGAGCGAAGGTCGGCGGGATGGAGCGCGGGAAAGACGGCATCACGCTCAAGTACGAAGACGCCTCGGGCGCCAAGGCCGTCTCGGTGGACAAGGTGGTGGTCGCGATCGGTCGCCGACCTTTCACGAAGCAACTGCTCGGCGAGGGCACGGGTGTCGAGCTCGACGAGCGCGGGTTCGTCAAGGTGAACCACGAGTGCCGCACGGGCGCCGGCAACGTCTGGGCGATCGGCGACGTCGTGCGCGGCCCGATGCTCGCCCACAAGGGTAAGGAGGAGGGCGTGATGGTCGCGGACCTGATCGCCGGCCACGTCTCCGAGGTGAACTACAAGGTGATCCCGTCCGTCATCTACACGGCGCCCGAGATCGCCTGGGTCGGCCAGACGGAAGAGGACGTGAAGAAGACCGGCCGACCTTACAAGGTCGGCACGTTCCCGTTCATGGCGAGCGGCCGGGCCCGCGCGATGGAAGCCACCGCCGGTTTCTGCAAGGTCATTTCGGCCACGGACGACGACGAGATCCTCGGCGTCCACATCGTGGGACCCATGGCGGGCGAGCTCATAGCCGAGGCCGTGCTCGCGCTCGAGTACTCCGCGAGCACCGAGGACATCCAGCGTACCATTCACGCGCACCCGACGTTGAGCGAGGCCCTGCACGAGGCGGCGCTGCACGCGGACAAGCGCGCGATCGACATGCCAAACAAGTAGCGTCGGTCAGCGCTTTGGCCAGGTCTCACGCCGGTGCGGGTCGATACTCAGGTCCGCACCGTGCCGAGAGAGCAGTTCCCGGAAGCCCGGGTCAGGGCGTAACGGTGCGAGGAAAGGGTCGCACCAAATAAAAGCTGGCTTTGGCCAACCCGGCGCGTCGAGGACCTGTTTCAATTGCCCGACGGCGCCCCGTGGATCCTGGGCCCAGGCGAGTGCGATGGCCGCGACGTACCGGGTCTCGGTCCGGTTCGCAGCGTCGCCGGCCGGCGGCAGCGCCCTGAGCGCCCGGTCAACATACATTTGCGCCGACTTCGCATTGCCGAGCAGCGCGTATTGCGCGCCGATCCAGGCGAGGGTGTCCGAGTGGGTCTCGTCGACCGACAGTCCCCGGATCTCCTGCGTGATGGCATGGAGAAACGCCTGGCTCACTTCGTCTGATGCACTGCGCCGGCCACCGACGCGATATATCAGGGCTCGCAGGAAGTCGCGCCCATAGTCGGACGTTTCCGGTCCTTGAGGCAAGCGGTCGGCGTAGTCCAGTGCTGCCGGGGTGTCGCCCGTCATGAGCGCGAAATAAGCCAAGGGCTGCAGCAGTTCCGGTGTCCCGGGTAATCTTGCGGCCACATTCCGGTAAACACTTTCGGTCGTCGCGAGGTCGCAAGAGAAATTCATGGCAAGGTCGCCGGGGCCGAGGGCTAGATCGGCATCGTCCGGATGCAGGACCTGTGCGGCGGCCACGACCTTCGCCGCCTCCTCCCGGCGTCCGAGTGCTACCAGCGCCATGACGTGCGCCCAGTAGGCGGTACCCTGCGGGTCGAGTTCCTCGGCGCGCGCGAACAACGCAGCGGCCTCCTCCCATCGACCCTGCCAGCGACGAAGGAAGCCGAAGTTCTGGTGCGCGAGCGCGTCGTTGGGCAAGCCAGCGATCGCTCGCTGGAACTCGGCCGCCGAGCCTTCGACGTTGGGCTCCCCGCGATACAGATACACCGCCATCGCGAGGTGACCTTCGGGCAGCGTCGGGTCGAGTTCGAGTGCCTTCCGTGCGGCATCCCGGGCCAGCGGCAGGTTTGCGGCACGTGTCGGCTGGTCGAAGAAACCCTGCCAGGTTCGCGCTAGGCTCAGGTACGCGTAGGCGGCCGCGAAGCCCGGATCCAGCGTCACGGCGATCGTCAGTTCCTGGATGGCTTGCGGCCACTGCGCGCGGCCGGCGTAGTCGCGTCCCAGCACGTAGTGCTCGTAGGCCTGGGGGTTAGACGAGAGTTGTGCCGTCAGGCGATGCGCGTCCGCACTGGTGAGCCGGATCCGAAGCTGCTCGGCCACCGCCTGCGCAATCTCGCTCTGCACCGCGAAGAGGTCCCTTGCGCTGCGGTCGTACGTCTCGGCCCAGACATGTGAGTCCGTGCGCGCGTCGATGAGCTGGGCCTGGATGCGCAGCGTGTCGCCTTCGCGTTCCACGCTGCCCTCGAGGACCGTGCCCACGTCGAGCGCGGCAGCCACTTCAGCCATGGTCGGGTGCTTGTCGGCGAACTGCAGCACGGAGCTTCGAGAGATAACCGACAGGCCCGGTATCCTGGCGACCTGGGTGATCAGCGTGTCGTGGACGCCGCCCACGAAGGCGGCATTGGCCGGGTCGGCACCGAGATTGTCGAAGGGGAGGATGGCGATGCGGTGTGGGTCCGCATGGCCCGCGACGTTGCCGACTGCGCGCGCCGTCGCGGCACCCACGGGTGCCGAGGCGTCCCGGAGTTCCCGCCCCACCAGGAAGGTACCGATCGCGACGAGCGTCGCGAGCAGCGCCACTTCTACGCCGGTCACCCGTTGCTCGCCGCGATCGCCGTGAAACCACGCGAGCGTGATCGCGACGGGAAGGCCGGTGAGCGCCAGGACCGCAGAGACGCGCGTGACGAGTTCCGGCCAGTGGAAAGTGCCGGCCGCGAAGGCGATACCCTGTACGACGCCCCACGCGACCGCAACATAACCGAGACCCCACTGCACGACCTTGCGGCGTCGCAGCTTCTTCCAGGTTCCCAGCACGGTCGGAACGCCCGTCTCGGCCACCGTCTTCTCCCCCCGCCGTCGAGTCTAGCGCGGTCGAACCTCCTATCCATGCCTCGATGCGCGGATCACGTTGGGCAGCGCCGCCAGGCGGGCCAGCAGCCGGCTGAGTTCCTCGAGCCCGTGCACCTTCACCGTGAGATCCACGGTCGCGGTGTTCTCGGCCGAGTTCGTCACGGTGTTCATCGCCTCGATGCTGATGTGCTCGTCGGCAAGCACGGCGGATATGTCCCGCACCAGGCCACGCCGATCGAATGCCGACACACGAATCGCGACCGGGAACGTGCGTTCGGGTGACGAGCGGCCCCAGTCCACCGCAAGGATCCGCTGCGGCTGGGCGTCCCGCATGCGGAGCAGGTTGGCGCAGTCGGCTCGATGAATGCTCACGCCGCGACCGAGCGTGATGTACCCGGCGATCGGCTCCGGCGGCACCGGCCGGCAGCAGCGCGCGATCGTGCTCAGGAGGTCGCCGACGCCGTCCACCACGAGGCCGCTGGCCTTGCCGGGCTTGTCGGCGTGCGTGGGCGTCTTCGGTGCCCTGGGCGGGGCGCGCTCCTGCAGGCGGCGATGGATCGCGCCCGCGACCTGCGCGAGGTTCAGCTCGCCTTCTCCCAGGCCCAGGTACAGCGCCTCCGCGTTCGGCAGGCCGAGTTCGTCCAGGATTTCCGGCAGCGGCATCGAGCGCACGCCGAGACGCTCGAGCTCGCGGTCGAACATCTGGCGACCGTGGTCGCGGTTCTGGCCTTCGTCCAGCTTGCGGAACCACGCCCGAACCTTCGAGCGATTGCGTGGCGAGACGAGGAAACCGAGCGCCGGTACGAGCCAGTCGCGGCTCGGGTTCGGGTGCTTGCCCGGGATGATCTCGACGGTGTCGCCGTTCGCGAGCTTGTGGTTGAGCGACACCATTCGCCCGTTGACCTTGGCGCCGCGGCAGCGGTGG